>JAQVER010000172.1 GCA_028697885.1 Desulfocapsaceae bacterium | reverse complement strand
GCCATGCCCAATTTACCGCCCAGTAAAATAAATTTATTTCCTCTACATCATCGCATCCTGTTTTCGCATTGGCGTAGGCCATTTGCGCGAATACGGTTGCAATCGCAGCTAATTCTTCCTCCGGCTCAATGACGTTTGTGAAGGGATTAAGGCAAATATTTGAATCAGGGCAGAAATCCAGATATCTTGCCCCCAACATGTCAGCTATTTTTTTGTAAGAACCACCAATATCAATGATGCGGATTATGGATCCGCAAGCGTAATAATTAAAGGCTATAAAGTTGACCAGGAACGACTTGCCTGAACCAGATGTGGCGCAGCAAAAGCAATTAAAGTTGGTTGCCCCTTTTGCGAAGAAGTCTAACGAAATCAACTGTCCTTTCCGGCCAGTGAAGATCAGATTAGGGATGCCGCCGGAACCAACAAAATCTCCCTGAACTGGCAGCAAAGGGGTGATTGAAGGTACTGGCGCGGTAAAATCACGCTCCAGGTTTTCTATGTTCTTCCCGTCAGCGTACATACAAAGAGGAAGAGAGGAGATAAACAGGATTTTCAGCACCATATTGTCCCGTTGCATCACATAGCCATTATTCTCCCACAACCGTCTCACACGGGTACATGAATCTCTGGCCTTTTCTACATCGTCCGAGAACACCCAGAAAACGGGGATGATCTTGAGGAATTTGACACCATGTTCCAGGTCGTCGGATGCCTCTATATGTTCCGCTTGTTTACGGTAGAGCAGGGTAGATAGTGAACCAACCCCTTTCTGGTTGAGCATCAGATTGGTTTTTGCATGGATTGTTACATCCAGCCCCTTCTGAAAGACGATATTGAAGGAATAGAGAAAATCAGTCTTGATCTGGTCAGCATCAGAGACAATGCCCCATATCCCGCCAAACAGGGAATTGGTCTGCATCGGGTCAACTTCACGTGGGAAGCTCTTGGGAGTCGTGCAACACCAGTATTTATCTCCAGCTTGAATATAATCGCTACCTTCCTTGATAACGGTATCCGCATTGATAATCTGTTTCAGAATTGGAATATCAGGGCTGTAGGAATTGAAGTTATGCTCTGGATAATCCTTGGGGTAGGTATTGAGCAACCGCCGTAACCATTCCATAAGGTTGCCTGGTGGTAGACTCCTGGGGTAAAGCTGGGCCGCTCTCAATGTCTCGTTGATCTGCCGTTTGATGTCGAGTAACGGTGCAATCTTCTTTTTATCATCAAGCTCTTCGGGTTTGGGCATACCTGTCGCATTCCCAGGGATTTTAGCCGCTATAAACAGCCGGAAATTCCTGACTGGAATAAAGCTACATGCCTCCAGCCCCTTTTTCCCTTTGAGTAAAAAGTCAGTAACTCGTTCGGTATTGGTAGCAATTATTGGTTCTGTTCTGGTGCGGCTGTTTCGATACCGTTCTATGATGGGTTCTATGTGGGAATCAGCATGTAAGACAAACTGAATGATAGCGCCATTAGGCATACCCGCCCTGAAAATGCCCTCGAGTGAGTTCATGGCCTTTTCCCCTGCGTAGGTAAGCGGGGAACACTCCCATATCATCCCAAAGGTGCTGTCCTGATTCACATAAATTTCATGCTCCTGGTCGTAAGCGATATAGTTCAGGAAGGCAGAAAAGGGATGCCGCCTGGTCAACTTGGCCAGATCGCTGTGTTTCAGGTATTCAGTATTGCCGTAGAGAAGACGTTGAAAAAAGTCACTCATTGTATTGCCTTTACCTTTTCACTTATATCTGTCAGCACCCATTGAGATTCTTTCAGCTTCAGATAGACATGGCGGGTCATAAACAGTTCATCGCTCTCTCCTTTGTAGGGCAGCATCAGTACCCGCATGATCTTGGGTGGCGCAAGCATTGGCTTGTCCGGTTCCTCCAGGAGTTCCGTGAGTACCTTATACCGATTGCTTTGAGCGGTTAGTTGGTTGATGTTGGTCTTTGAAACTCTGGTGACAATGATCTTGGACTCATCGGTTGTAGCAGAAGGGCAGGGGATAATTGTACCTTCGACATCTGTACAGGGGGCATTGTTACCCTTGGTGTCGGAGCATGTTGTCTCGCTTGTATCGTCAGCATCGGGAAACCTGGCTTCCTTGTAAGCAGATGGCGTATCAATACACTTGCCGGCATCATTCCTGGTGCGGCACTTGAAGTTTTCTTCGTAAGGATTGATAACACTTTTGAACCCGCTGCACCCTGACAGGAGCAACAAAAGCAGTAAAGGGAGAACAACAGACAGTGATTTTATCATAATTCCTGATCTCTTTTATTTTCTTTGATTTCCAAATCCTTACCTTCCGAGACAATAACCGTAACCTTTTTGGTAGCAGCCACTTCGATAACCGGAGTCGTTTGTTTAGCCAGGTCCATGTAAAAATCTTGCAGGGTGTTCGCTCCCTCAGATAATCCACCACCGAGAGCATATTTACCGATTTCTGCAGCCTCAACAGTATTGGTCGTACCCAGGGTGGATGTTGAGGTTGTGGTGGCCGCTGCTTTTAATGCTTCACCCGCTCCACCGAAAATACCGGCTATGATCGCCCTGGCAGTGCTTGCTCCCATTCGGGAAACTACTCGTCCAGATAGGCCAACCTTGGAGTCGGAATCTGTTACAAAGCCCTTGATCTGGGTATCAATAACGGCACTGCCCTCGTTGAATAGGCAGGACAAGGAGACCAGACGAACATCAGCCCGTTCTTTGTCCAACCTGCCTACGGCCTCGGCAATAACGTAACAGCCGGACAGGTT
>JAQVER010000171.1 GCA_028697885.1 Desulfocapsaceae bacterium | reverse complement strand
CCGGCCTCCCTGAGCAGGGCTTCCGCCTTTTCCCGGCCCCACATCATTCCCAGCCCGCTGCCCTGGTCGTTCAGTCCCACCGGCAGACAGTGCATCAAGCTGACAGTATAGAGAAAGGGGCCCATGGGGTGATCCATATTGTCCGTCTGGTTTGACCGGGCTTTAATCTCAATCATGGAAAAGATGCCGCCGGGAGCCAGCATGTGCCTGACGCCCTTGAGAACTTCCAGCGGATGGCTTTGATCGTGGATGGCATCAAAGGCACAGATATAATCAAAGAGGCTGCAGAATTCTTTGGTGCCGTGGATAGAGGCAGCATCGAGAACCCTGTAGACCACGTTGCCGATCCCCGCCTCCTGCGCCGCTGCCGCAGCTTGCCTGATGGCTTCCTCGTGGTTGTCAATGCCTATGAAGGTACTTCTGGGGAAGGCCCCGGCCATGAGATTCATGGCAACGCCATGGCCGCAACCCAGATCACAGACCCGGATGCCGGCAATAAGACGGGCAAGCAGTTGTCCGTTGTCAACGGTTGGCAGAAACTTGTCGATGAGCACCTTTTCATGTTTTGCATCGGAAAGTTCCGCCATGAACGCCTGAAAATCCGGATAACAGGAGAAGGGGACCCCGGCCCCGGTTTGAAAGGCAGTGGAAACCGGGGCCATGGCACAGGAAGTCAATAGAGGAATTTCCTGGGTATAAACACCCATATTCATATTTCCTGCCTTACGGGTCAGAAAGGAAGCATGTTCGGGTGGCAGCAGATACCTGTCTTCTGCCTTGTGCTCACTGAATAACTCGATGATCCTGCCGGTCACCATGATCCCCAACCATTCCTTGAGATATCGGGGATGGAGACCTGAAGCGGAAGCGAGTTCTGATACGGAGACCGGTTTGTTCATATCTTCCAGGATATCGAAGATCTGATTTTTGTATCCTATGGCCATGGCAAGATTTAAGGCGCCATGGTTGAGAATATCAGTCATCCTTTGGGCAAAATCACTCATCTTCTATTTTTTCGATTTCTTTTCCATAGTATCCTGGGACCAGGACAGGGCGGCCATGGCCTGGGGAAATCCTATCGTTGTGACCAGAAGCAGCAAGGTGTGAGAAATCTCTTCGGGACTTGCTCCCACCTCCAGCGCCCTGCGGGTATGGGAGCTTACCGATCCTTCAGACTGCATCGCAGCTGCTGCCGCTAACTGAATCAGATGAGTGGTCTTCTCATCAAGAGGACCGGCCGTACGCAGGGTTGTACCAAGACCAGCAACGGCACTCATAACCTCCGGAAACTGCTTGCTCACTTTCTTGTAAAACGACGGTTTTCTTTTGTCAGACATTGGATGTCTCCTTGTACAAGTGTTGTAAGGTGGCCAGCCCGAAGAAATTTTCAGTCCCCCACCCTACTTGACGTGGCATCTTACCAGATTCTCCTGACTTTGCTTGTTTGATATCGTAGGCAATCTCTCATTTAATATCCTTGGTCCGATCTCCAGGAATTCACATCAGAGAAAATAGTTATGGCTCGTGAAGCCATGGGGAGCTGCAGATTTACCCTGACAATTTCTGCTGCGGATCTTATGTCAGTTTATGACATGAGGCCGAGAGAAGTCAAAGAGTATTGGCATGGGTCCAATCGAGAGCAGTCTGGCTGCCCGGGACCTGACCTTATTGCTGCAGGGTTATTTTTTGTCAGAGAGTCAAGATCATTATCTCTCGCTTTTTCGCATTATCACGTTCTTTCCCCCCCACTTTTTTGCGAAAATTTATTTTTGTAATTCACTGATAAACTGTGATAACCTGATTCATAACGTTGAAAAATAGTTGCGCCAAAAGGCACGCAAGCAAATCCCATGACGGCAAGAATTTGATGAATGACACGTGGTGGGCAGATGCTGGAAGACGGATCATGAACCGGATCAAAGGCAGAATATGATACAGAAGTAATTTTACCAGCGTTGAGCATCAAGAAACTTCATATTATCAAGGAGGTGCATACATGGAATATTACACCATTCCCAATACCGATCTTACAGTTTCACGTGTTGCTCTGGGTACATGGGCCATAGGTGGCTGGATGTGGGGTGGCACAGAGGAAAAGCGTTCCATTGAAACTATTCACGCTGCCCTGGATAAGGGTATAACGCTGATAGATACGGCACCTATCTACGGTTTTGGCAAGTCGGAAGAAATTGTGGGGAAGGCGGTTGAGGAATACGGCAAAAGCAAGAGGATCTTTCTCTCAACCAAGGCAACACTGGACTGGACCGGGGGCGGCGGTGTTCGACGCAATGGTTCGAGAGACAGGATTATGCAGGAATTTGAAGACTCGCTTAAGCGACTCCGTACGGATACCATCGATATTTATTTTGTCCACTGGCCTGATTGTGCCCGGCCTATAGCCGAGACAGCCAGGGCGGTAAGGGAGCTTTACGAGCAGTCAGCCATCAAAGCCGTAGGGGTAAGTAATTTTACCCAGGACCAGATGCAGACCTTTCGGAGCGAATGTCCGCTGCATATCTGTCAGCCTCCTTTCAATATTTTCGAACGTGCTATCGAAATGGATATCAAACCCTATTGCGAAAGAAATGATATCGGCCTGATGACCTATGGTGCTCTTTGCCGGGGATTGCTCTCCGGCAAGATGTCCGAAGACCGCACTTTCGAGGGAGATGATCTGCGCAACAGCGACCCCAAGTTCCGGAAACCGCGTTTCAGCAGTTACCTTGAGGCTGCCGGAAAATTGGAGCAGCTGGCTGCCAAGCGCTACAACCGGT
>JAQVER010000106.1 GCA_028697885.1 Desulfocapsaceae bacterium | reverse complement strand
GCCTTTCACGATATTCATCTGTCCTTTGTGCGATCCTTTGCAAAGCCATTAATCGGTATCGGTTTTCAAAAATAATTTGACTTCAATGACGACCTGAGTTTCAAAAATATCCTCTTTAATCAGTTCATAGCGCCAGTTTTCCGGTTCTATGATTTGATTAACTGCGTCAAATACATATTGCGGTTTATAGCCATAACGAATTTGACCAATCACCTTGCCGTCCTTGTCCTTCATTTTAATTTCCTGCACAGCATTGCGGCCAAAACTTCTGATCAATTCATTAATTTCGTTAATCTTTACTGTGAGTGTTGACATGGTTGTTCTCCTTTAATCTTGTGGATTATGGGAGAAGACAACTATGCCCCTGATGGGAGAGTTGTGATTCTCCCGATTATGGGTTTGTGTTGCTCTATTGCTATGGGGAATCAAACAAAAGAAATCAAACGGATTTATCCACAAAAATGAGGTTCGCATTTGCGATTAAACTTTTCTTGCATGGGATGTGTCCAGGCGGATTTATCTTGTCGATGAAAAAAAGGGGTAGTGAAAAGGTTGACGAAGAGGACGATGAAATCAGAAAAAAGATAATCTTGTCGTCTTGTCAGGGTGGCCATATCCTCAATCATACAAAAAAGAGGTTCGCATTTGCGATTAAACTTTTCTTGCAGAAATAATATGGCAGGTGTGAGATCACTGGGTCATTCATCGAAATATATTTCAAAAATATACCATGAAGCCTCAGTTATTTTCCCGGAAGGGATTACTTAATTGAATTAAGTGGAATTTATATTTCAAATAAATATCTTTTTTGGGGGGAAATCAAGGAAAAGATTCACCGCTACCAAATTTTTTCTGCCAGAAATTAAATATACGTCGGGAAAATTTATTCACTGTACTCTTGGTTCATTAAATTAAAATCATAGCTGTTGGATAAGTAAAATAAGAGGCTATATCTTTCCAAAAGTTCTGGCCTGATCGATAGGAGGTATCTTCACTTTTGATAATTTGATAATCATTGGTTTAAACCACTACAATTTTATGACCCTTCTTCATTGAAACATACAATGTTTAAACAAGGATTACTGATAAGCCATTGATTAATTAAGTTCTTTAATTGCTCATTACTAAGCGTATTCTTCTCATCTTCCCACAAGTCTAAATTCCTAGAAAAAGCTTGAGCAACAAGATTCGATGTTTCTTTTGAGTACTCTTTTGACCAATGATACAGAAGGGTTTCACAAAACGAATCCTCAAACTCTTCTGAAGACAAGGGGTCGCTCCAAACATCAGGTGAAGGAACATTAGAAATTCCAGAAACAAGTCTTTCGTAATATTCATCATTTTCAATTTTACTCTTTGTATTTTTGATCCATTTATTCCATGCTTCCTCAGCGGTACTCTTTGAGGCATATTTCCAATCTATAATTCCAACGCTTTCCAAGTGTGTTTGGATTCTTGAATGTAACCCCATAAAAAGGGCATTAATTTCTCTCTCTTTTTTATGCAATACCCGCTTGATTTCATCAAAGTGTGGTCTTCGTTTTTCAATTCGTTTTTTTAATGTATCCCTCAGATTTTCTCTCAAACAATCTGGATTCCAGTAACCATAGCAAGTTTCAATGCAAAATCTTTTTTTCCAGAATGCTTTTGTACCGCTTAGACCAGGCAGTTTTATGTCAAGCCCCATAGGACTACTTGTTGTAATTAACGCCTCCAGAGACACTGAATCAGTAATACTGGCTTCTAATAATTGATCGACATTTGCTTGTTGATTTGCGATTTCTTCAGGTAAATAAAGTTTGAACCGAAAAGGATTTTGTTCTTTTAGCTCATAATAAATAGATCCATCTAACAGGAGTTGTCTCATACATGAAGGAAACTGTCCTTCCGCACCACTGCCAACTTTGACGGACTTTTTCAGGAGAGCTTCAGCATATTCTTTCATCCATAAAGATAAACGATTCGCATTCGTCTTTTTCCCGACATTTATATCTTCGGAAAAAATCAATTCTTCATTTCCGTTAATTCCCTTCTGAGTTAAATTCATTGATCCTAATAATATTTTTGCTTTCTTATTTCCCTCAATCAAATAGGCTTTGCTATGAAACAACGCTCCCAACTGAACAAGAAAAATTCCGCTTTCCGAGTCACAAATATTGAGTATTTTTTTAGTTGCTTCAATAAATTTTGCCTGTATCCCTCGATCCGAAAAAAAACGACTCGACGATTTATCAATAAACACCTTGAGGGTGGGCTTTCCTCTGGAATCAGCACCATTGCTCACGAAGTTTATTAACTGATCAATACTTTCGAGATCAATATAAGCAGAAATGGCTATAACACTTCTTATTGCCCCTTGTATTTGGAACAGTTCATTTAAAGGTAAAGACTCATCGTACAACCGTAACGACTTTATGTTCATCGTTTCTCCTTACTCAGGGTTTTAGGCAGAAATCACTAACTTTACAATGGCTCAGCTTCTAGGGGGAATGTCAAAGGAATACCCCGTAGAGTATCTACCAATAAACTCTTCAGAAGCTCCTAATTCAACAAGAATTTCCACAAGGTTCAAAGTTCCCCATTTTATTTTTAATGCATAATCGTTCTTCTTGTATCTTTCAAGCCAATCATCTGATTCCAATAGAATAAAAGTTGTTTTAACATTCCAATGTTTATAACGATTTTTGCAATTAGATGGGACAACCAGGCATCCTTTTCCCGCTAAACCTAAATTATAACTTTCATCAATGTATGGCTTAACTCCATTCTCCTCTTTTTGAATGAGTAAGGTCTTGATCTCCTGTCTATATTGAGTCAACTTGGTAATCAAGTCTACTGGTGATCCCTTTAGACTTTCCTCAGCAATTGCGAGTTGTCCGTCAACAATCATTGGAACCAACTTGGCTTTTCTTAACTCAATCAAGAATGTATCTATATGCATTAATAACTTCCTACAAATGCTCCATATCAATTTCATGTATATCAACGTCAGGAAAATCATAGTCACGAATTAGATCCTCAACCGAAAACGATTTTCCTCCTGGACTAATAAAGGCAACCAGTAATTTATCTATGTCCACAATTCTTTCTTTAATCATACCAGAAAATTGCCATATCTTCTGATAAGTACCCTGTCCTAATAAAAAGCCAATATGATAAGCACCGCTCCCAAAACAAAGAATTTGTTCAATCTGTTCACGATAACTCAAGAGCTGATCAAAACAGAATTTCAGATCAAACTCTGAATCAAATATCAATTTATTATTGGATATCATTGCAGTAGCTGGAGAATATCTCTGGAGGTCATCTTCTTTGATGAATTGGCAAGTGCTCAGAGAGAGTGGTTCATCAATCCCAAGGACCTGTAAATAATTTTGTGTAAATGACTTTTTTTTAATGTTCAATAAGCTGGCATTCTGTCGCCAAACAAAATGGAGAAGCGGTTCAAGGCTGCCTTCCAGTCCCTTATTGGCAGGGTCCATTTCTTAGCGATATTGTTCAACGCCAGGTAAAGTAGTTTGAGCATCGACTCGTCATTAGGGAATGAACCTCGGTTCTTGGTGACTTTCCGTAGCGACATGTTCAGCGACTCTATGGCGTTAGTCGTATAAATAACCTTTCGAATGTCAGGGGGATAGGCAAAAAACGGAGTGATACGTTCCCAGTTCCTTCGCCAAGTCTGACCGATGGTCGGATGCGTTTTGTCCCATTTTTCTTCGAAAGCCTTCAACTCCATTTCGGCCTGATCGGCAGTTGGCGCCTGGTAAATGGTCTTGAGATCCGTAGCCACATCTTTACGCTGTTTCCATGAGACATACCTCAAGGAATTGCGAACCATGTGGACAATGCAAAGCTGGACCTGGGTGTAAGGAAATACTGTCTCAATGGCTTCCGGGAACCCCTTGAGTCCATCCACACAGGCAATGAATATATCTTGGACGCCACGGTTTCTCAGCTCGGTCACGACCTGTAGCCAGAACTTGGCACCCTCGTTGTCGGCAACCCACATACCTAAGACCTCTTTGATACCGTCCATGGTGATGCCGACAGACAGATAGACCGCCTTGTTTATAACGTGCCCGTTGTCGCGAACTTTTACCCGGATGGCGTCCATATAAACAATGGGGTAAACGGCATCCAGTGGGCGATTTTGCCAGATCTTGACCTCGTTGGCAACAGCATCGGTGACAGTTGAAATAAGAGAGGGAGAGACATCAACGCCGTAGATATCTTCCAAGTGCCCCTGAATTTCTCTGGTGGTCATCCCTCGGGCATACAGGGAAATGATTTTATCATCAAAACCGATGAAGCGGGTTTGCCCCTTGGGAATGATCACCGGCTCAAAGCTGCTGTCGCGGTCACGCGGAACCTCAATCGGCAGCTTACCGAACTCGCCCTTGATGGTTTTAGCAGATTTACCATTTCGGGCATTGCCGCCTTTGGTGGCGATTTCACCATGTTTTTCGTGACCGAGGTGGACGGTCATTTCTGTCTGGAGCGCCCTTTCAAGAAGCGCTTTGGTCAGTTGCTTGAGCAGCCCGTTTTCTCCGATCAGATCTTCGGGTTTCTGGTAGTTGTAGTCGGCAAACAGACGATCCAGTAGTTCTTTTTCAATGGCCATATAAGCTCCTTTTAGAGGGTGGGGCTTGACGTACCCCCGATTGGCCATTTACACAAACTATTTTACACCCTCGCCACATACAGTATGTATGCAAGAACCTCACCGTCTTTGTGGTCATATCTGAACCTATCTGCTCCACCATGACCACCGCCACTTTTATCTCGGAGTTTGTTGTTGAATTGGGAAAGACGCCCCTTTAGACCAGCGACAGAGTTGGTCATCCCAAAGTAAACAATATCCTTAACCCAGTCAAAGGGTTGCCCTCCGATATTACGCTTTGAAATTCGCAAGGCGTAAATGCCAGGATACTGCAAGTTATTCAGTTGGGAATTACGATCGTCCCATTTTGACCACGAAGAGAATTTAAGTATCATCGGAAAGAGCTAATATTACTTTTAATTGTGTCCATGACCATAGCGAGACATAAAGCTACTTTGTTATGTGTTTTTGACGACTATGATTCACGTTCAAGATACTACGACCCAACTCAGGTGCGGCCCTAAAAACGTCTGCCAAAAGAATAACTTTGCCATCTTCATCGCCCTCCGCCAATTCATTGTCCCATATTGCGCTTATATGTGGCTTTAATGCTTTAAGAAGTTGTGATTGCTCTTTTGACCCAAAGTGGTCACCAATGACATCATAATCTTTACGGCATATAGTCAGGCACCCTTCCGAGCCGTCATGCTTCTCAAATGGGATGTCAAGCCTCGGCGTAGATACGCCGTTACATTTCAGTCCTCCACGCGGTCCATAATAAATTTCAATCAGTTGCACATTTTTCGAATGTTTGGGTAAGTTCAAGTCCTCATACATTGGTGGATCATTAGTTGAGCTGTCTTTTGATTTGGATTTGATAGATTTCTTTTCCACATCCTTACGATATGCATTCTTCGCTTCATCTGACAAATCCTCTTTCCAGATCATGAGATATACGGGTATTTCTAAGAGTTCAGGAAGAGTAAAACGGTCAAGGGAAAAACTGCTTATGGAGGTGGTTCGAATTCGTGTCGCCCTTCTTTGTGCCCATTTTACTTTGGCCTCTTCTATATCTCGGTCGTTAATATCCCGAGAATCGTGCCACATGTCCCCAAACCACTTTTTAATTGCGTCAATCTGCATGGAATCTTGTGTTAATAATCCAGCCTCTTCCCAACCTTGAAGCTCTTCTCCCTCCAGATTTAATCCATTGCTTGAAAAGTTCGCAGATCCAACAACCGCCTTAGTACCCCCAACTATTACCTTTGCATGTAATCGATCGTGCTGCTTTAAGATTATGTTCTTTTTATTCCGCAGAGTTTCTATTGTGGTGGGATTAGTTGCTCCGGCTTTCAAATTGCAAATTATTTTCACGGGACCACTATGCCGAGGATAGACAATTAATTCCGCTCCTCGTCCCCAAAACGCCACAGCTACAAGAAGCTCTCCTTCTTCTTCGGCGATAGACGTGACTACCTTTTCGTAATTAGTAGAATTGACAAACATGCGATCTCCTAAACAATGATATTATGCAGAACTCACCAATACTTACTTTAAATATGTTCTGCATGTAATTGTTGTGAATAATTTACATTAATGATGTCGATCATTATCTTCACCTATTTTCAAGAAGATACAGAATACGGCAGGGAAAAACAATATTATAACAACTGGGTATAAAAAGAAAAAATGTGTTGTTGTTTTGTTTTTTATAGTGAATTTTTATTGGATTGCAAGGTGTGTTTCAGCTTATCTGTTTCCGTTCATTCCATCATTTTCAGTAACCTAAAAATATAGATCCTTGAGCTCCAACATAGTTCCCTCTACTTTTTATGTATGAGTGGGTGATGGTTGAGGTGATGATGAATCAAGGCAGAACGTCCAGTTACCTGGCTGTCGTCAGCAAAATATCTCAATCATCTGGGTTGCTTTCCGTTGACGTCCCCAGAGCTTTCAAGCTCCTGTCCGACAACGGCAGTGCATTCTGTGGGTAACTTTCAAACCGGACATTACTGTTTTTTTTCATAAAAACAGAAGAAAATGAAAATAATTCCTCAAAAATAGTTGCATGGCCGGAAAGAGATAATAGGAGGGAAAAATATCATCCGGCAAATATGCAGACCCATTACAACGAAATCATCAATTCCTTTGTCGACAAATACGGCTTGAGCCGAGGTCAGGTTGTGGCCGAGATCGAGAAGACCTTTTCGGCTATGCTGTCTCGCTGGTATGGGACAGGTACGGTTGTCCTGTTTGGTGACGACTACCTGCAAGCACTGCACTATGCCAAGCAGTCAGGTCTTCCTTTGCAAAACCAGCTTGAGCTTGTCTCCATGCGGGGCTGGAACACTATCCGTAGAATCCTTGACCAGAATCTTACCCAGGCCGCTTGTCTACACGAAGTAGCTCATTATAAACGATTGGAGCATGAGCTGCGCTGGGGTGAAATTATCCGTAAAAATAATGATGGTTTCCTGGTGGAAATTGAGCTTGAAAAGGGCCAGGCAATCATTGCCGAGTGCCCATTGAATCGTATTGGCGTGCATGAGCGGAATACGTTGGTCGTTGGCCAAAGACGAGCATTTCATCTGCGACGGGTTGACTCTGTAAAATTGCACGGGATCACGCGGGTCAAGGTAGTGGTTGATCGTGTTTCAAAGAATCTGGTGACGACCTTGTTAAAAGAGCATCTTGGCACTACCGCCCAAGTTCATCTGTATTGTGCAAAGCGGTATGTCGGGCATAAGAGTTTTGTTGAGGCCAGCGGGTTTTTACCAAAGGAGATCATCTTGACTGCATCCAGGGAATTGCATGAACATATCCAGGTCACGGTCGGAGAAAAATCTTGATCTGGAGAAAAAAACAGCCCACAGAGCCCTATACCCAAATAGGCGACGGCTTTCATCTGGACCATCCAGACAAGATACTGCCGCTTGGTTTTCCTGACAATGACCGCAAAGGGCATTTCTGGTGTTTTGGGACAACCAGGGTGGGCAAAACCCGCACTATGGAAGGAATCATCGAACAGGACATTCGCAAGGGGTATTCGATGGTAGCCATCGACCCCAAGGGTGACAACGAACTATTCTCCAAAATAGTACAGGTGGCTTTTGATACTGGCCGGCAAGAGGATTTAATGCTGATCACCCCTGTCTTTCCTCAATACAGTGCAGTTTTCAACCCCCTCTCTCACTACTATATGATCGAGGAAATGGTGGCCCATATTACCGCAGGCGTTGCCGTAGGAAGGGAGCCTTATTTCTTCTCTGTTGCCTACGAGATCAGTCTGGTGGTGGTGCAGGCCCTTATTATGCTGGCTGAAGCCAATAATAAAAAGCCGGATTTTAATCTCAACGATGTCAAAAACAATATCAGCCATTCTGACCTGGAAAAGCTCAAAGATAAGATCGCAGGGATTAACACGCCGCAGGCCCAGCAACTTACAATGGACCTACAAAGGATAATCGCTTCTCAAGCCGACTACCATTCCAAGGTTGCAAGCTCGCTCCGCGTGGCGCTGACGGAACTGACCAGTGGCAATGTGGGCCAGATTCTTGGCCAAGCCAATGAGAACCGTTTTATTACACGCCTGGAGCAAAACAAGGGGGTTATCATGATCGTCCAGCTTGGCTCTTTGCTCACCAAACGGGCCGCCTATACCGCTGGAAAGGTCATTGTGTCTAATATTCAGGCTTTTGTCGGTCGCAGGTATTCCAGTGATAAAAAGATTTTTCCGTCTCTGGCCCTGCATATCGATGAGGCCCAATCTGTTTTGTATGAAGGGATTGAAGAGCTCTTTGCCAAGGCTGGCGGTGCTGGGGTCTATATCAATGGCTATTGCCAGTCAGTGAGTCAACTCTATGCCGCGATTGGCCAAGATCGTGCCAATACTATCCTTGATAACTGCAATACCAAGTTATTTATGCGGGTGCCGGATGCCAAGACCGCTACCTATATTTCAGATCATCTTGGCGAAAAACGGGTTTTCAGTCCGGTTATTTCTTTAGGTGGAGGGCTTGCCATCAGAGAGACCGAGGATGTTCGGGTCAAACACACCGAAGTGCTCAACCTGGCTCCCCGTCAATTCTTCATGACCACCTATTCAGGAATTTATCGGGGAATCACGACGGATGTTTCCGCTGCCAATGTCAAGGTGATCTTTCCTGAAATCAGACCACAATGGGAAGATTATGGGGAAGATCTGGCAGACGAAGAAGAGAGGAAGGACGGATGACTGGTATACAAATCAATATCACCCTTGGCCTTGGAATTTTGTTATTTATAGGAACAATATGGCTGTTGCTCATGAGGTCAGGGAAAAAACCTGCTGTCTCCAAAGCGGAAGTGCTGTTACAGGACTTATCTCAGTTATGGATTAAAAATGGGGAAGTCAATATAGCCGATCTGGCTCCTCTCTGGCGGGATGAGGAGGTTCCGGAGACAATTGAAGAAGTATCGATCGAATTTCAGAATGCTCGGATCCAGGAATTTTACAACAAACGTATTCGACCATTACGCCATGCCAGCCAACAGCAAGCAGTCTGCCGTGATCTTTTATCTTTACTGGATACGGAAGGTCAATGTCCATCCGTTGTTAATGTCGGTCGTGATATAGAAGCCTCCTGGGATTCCAACACCTACACCCTGCTTGGTCAAACAAATCTGATCGACCATTCCCTGAATGTGGCTGAACAGGTTGTCCGGCTGCTGCAGGAATCTGAAACCGGCTATCTTATGCCGGATACTATCATTGCGGCCTTGTCCCATGATCTGGGGAAATTACCATCTATCCGTGGTCATTTGTACAGTCTGGGCGAACATCCGTTAGCCGCTGGTCGGATTCTGGTCGGCCTTCAATCGTTCAAACACCTCCCCCTAAAAGAGGAAATCTTGCAGGCCGTAAAATTCCACCACAAACAGCCTCAAGAGCTGCTGGGCAAGACTTTGAAACGGGCAGATCAACTTGCACGGCAACAAGAAATAGAACAGGCACAAGAGCAACTCCAACCATTAGAGAAGCCTCCAAAATGGCACAACGAAGCAAAATCGCAAGACGGTATATTTGATGAAAAATCAGAGACCAAGAAGAAGGTGGCAGTGCCAAAGCTCATCAACCTGTCATGGCTTGACACCCCTGCCTTACTCAAAGATATGCGGCCCTATATCAATAAATTAGAGGGGCGAAGGTTCCAGGCATTTTCCATGCCGAATGGTTTTGTCTATTTTATGCCAAAGATACTGGAGGTGATTGCCAAGAAACAAGCGGAACAAGCGGGAGCACTGGATGTAGGCTCTATGGAAAAGGAAGAAATGCGGCAGGTATTGTTATCCATCGTCCATCAACTACGGCTGGAGGATGTTATTGCCAATGGCCTTCTGCATAACAATTATTTCGGGGCATATTTCACCGTAACCATGAAATCAGGTGTAACCATGAATGGCTATTACACGCCTTGTCATGCCGAAGCGTTTGACTCTATTGCCGTTATGGAAGATGCCAAATCCGGTATCCTCCTTGACGTGGTATCTGTTGAATCAGTTCATGAAGAGAAACAGGCATGAGCAACAGCATAAACAGTAGCGGCTTTAGTGGCTATAAGGGCGGCAGTTCCGGCAGTAGTAATAGCGGTGGTAGCAGCAGCGGCGGTAAAGGCGGATCATATAGCCCCAATTCAACATTTATCAATACAAACTCCGGCCCAGTTGAAAAACCAAAGAGTATCATCAGTGTAATCTCGGAGATTCAGCAGTTCTGTATGATTGAAAAAATGGGTCAGGAGCTACCCGCAGAGTTTCTGACCCTGGAAGGTTCTCTGGGATTTTTCAATATCGGCGCCAAGAGTGGTCTGACAGAGGGACTCTTTCTGCTCCTGCTCCTGCCGGCGGTTGACTTTTATGTGATGCCTTTTGTCCTGAAATCACCTGGCTTGCTCATAAAAATCATGTTCGGATCTATTCCATACCTGCCGGTCATCGCCAACACCTTCCTCTGCGCCTTTATCAGTCGATACTTTATTGGTGTCATTACCCGTAAGGCCATCAATGCTTTCTTTACCGGCAGGATGCTCGTACTGGTAGCCAAAAGTTTCATGATCTATGTTTTCTACACCTTGCTCACCGGCTTGAGCACTCCGGAAAGGGTCTGGTCACTCGCTCAACATGCCAATAAAAATGCCGAGGCGATCTATTACGGCTATATGTCCACGCTGCCCCACATCATGCCGGTAGCCACTCGTTGTTCTCTGTTTGTTCTGGTGGCCGCCATCCTGCCTTACGGGTCTGTCTTTTTAATGGATATGTGGCGGAGAAATAAAATCAAACGCAACCATGCCAGGATTACTGGCAAGTCTTAAAAATCTATAGGGAGAGAAGAATGGAGAAAGAAATTAAGGGAACGCCGAGTGAAAAAAAGAGATTTACCAAGGAAGAGATCATGGAGAGAAAAATCTCCATGGTCAAGGAGCGTGGCTCAAGGGTCTTAAAAATTAACTCACCACTTGGCAGTATCATGTTCAATGTCCTGCGTCAGTTCGATCAGGCTTATGCGCATTTCAAGGGGCAATTGGGTGAGCCAGGGGGCATCTCCCACGAAGAAGGCGCTGCCCTCATGGATGAGGCGCGGAAGATCACCATGGCCTTCTCAGAGTTCACTGGCCAGTTGAGCAAGCAGGTCAGATTCAAGTACTATGTGCCTCAGGAGTTACAGGAGATGCGGCAAGTCACAAATAGAAAGAAGGATGAGCTCTCGACAAAGTGACTGTGGGGATGGGAGACTGGGTTATATGATGGTTACCAGTCTCTCATACAGACCCATGCCGCGCCGAACCTATACTTAACAGCTATTGTGGATTTGCGATCAGGATTTCCCGGGATCTGACAATCGGGGCACTCGTTAATTTCAATGCACAACACGGTCTTCATCATTGTAGTCGCTGATATCCCAGATAAGACCATGCCAGCCGTCAATAATGCCATCATCATCGCATATCGGACAAATCCAGTAGATCCGGTCATCCTCAGTAAAATGGATATTCAACCTGCCAGTGCATGGTTTGCGGTTTGGGCGTCGCCAGCATTTTGGGGGATCCCCAGTAACAAGGTCACTGTCTCGGGCAGTGGCATAGGTGATAATCTCGGCCAGTTTCGCTACCTTTGATTTCAACTGAGGCGCACCTGGTCCTGTTTGTTCATCATTGAGCCAGTGTCGAATATCAATAACCCACATAAGTATCGCCGTTAATAATCCTTTGTTCAATCCTCAATACGGCCAAAGGCAGTCCATAGGATCATCCATCA
>JAQVER010000019.1 GCA_028697885.1 Desulfocapsaceae bacterium | reverse complement strand
GAGGGGGGCTACGGATTTATGGCCAACTCCCTGGCACTGATGGCCGACGCCGGTCATAACCTGAGCGACGTCATGACCCTGCTCCTGGCCTGGGGAGGCATGGTTCTGGCCAAACGTGCGGCCACGGCCCGACACACCTATGGCTTCAAAAAAGGTACCATCCTGGTCTCACTCGGCAGCGCCCTGTTTCTCTATGCCGCCATCGGAGTTATCCTCTGGGAGGCGGTGGGCCGACTGCGCACCCCGGCCGAGGTCAACGGCATGGCCATTACCGTGGTCGCCGCCATCGGCGTGGTGATCAACACCGCCACAGCCCTCCTTTTCATGGCGGGCCGAAAGGACGATCTCAATATCAGGGGGGCCTTCCTGCACATGGCAGCCGATGCCGCAGTCTCAGCCGGGGTGGTGATCGCCGGATTCGCCATTATGACCACCGGCTGGAACTGGCTCGATCCACTGATCTCGATTGCCATCGCCCTCGTAGTTCTTTGGGCTGGCTGGGGCCTGCTCAAGGATTCGCTCCACCTCACCATGGCCGGGGTACCTGCCCATATCAAGGCCGAGGAGGTACTTGACTATCTCACCGGGCTACCGGGGGTACAGTGCGTCCATGATCTGCACATCTGGGCGGCCAGCACCACGGAAACCGTCCTCACCGCCCATCTGGTCATGCCACAGGGCAGCGATGATGCCTTTCTGCACGAGACCGCCGAACATCTGCATCATGATTTTGCCATCCACCACACCACCCTTCAGGTCGAACGGGAGGACATGGGCGACATCTGCCATGTCAACAATAAAAAACAGGGCCACTGTTGGCCAAAACAAAGCATCAAACAACTTGACCCCCAACATCCCACGACCCCAACCATTAAAGGAAAACATCCATGACCAGACTCTTCCTGCTGACAACACTTCTAACCCTGCCTCTGACCCTTCCCGTTCAGCTCCATGCCCAGACCCTGGATGGCTATCTCACCGGCTTCACCTATCAGGAGCGCAAAGATATGAAAATCGACAGCATGGAACTGGTGGAACTGCTCAAAACAGGCGAGGCCCAACTCATTGACATCCGCTTCCCCGAGGAATTTGCGGTCTGGCATATGAGCTTTGCCAAGAATATCCCACTCAACGAGCTGCCGTCCCGGCTAAGCGAGCTGGACAAGAACAAACTCATCGTCACCGCCTGCCCCCACTATGACCGCTCCAGCATGGCCCGGCTCTATCTCATCACCAAGGGATACAAGGCCAGATACCTCAATGACGGCCTGCTCGGGCTGGCCAAATTGCTGCGGGGAGACGAAGCCCTGGATTTTATTGAGGCGACAACAGCTAAAAAAGATCAATAAATCAGATCAGTTCATAAAAAAATCAACAATTCAGGAGTATATATGAAAGCATCAATTCACTGCCTCTTGTTATTCATCTCCATGATACTTCTCCCTGTAACTGAGGGCAGGACAGCCGACACCACAGCGCCGGTTCCCGACATGGTCACCATGGTGGATCTGGGGGCTCACTCCTGTATTCCCTGCAAGATGATGGCCCCAATCCTCGAGGAACTGGAACAGCAATACAAAGGGAAAGCCGCTATCATCTTTATTGATGTCTGGCAGAATAAGGATGAAGGTAAACGGTTTAAGGTGAGCCTGATCCCGACTCAGATCTTTTTTGACCGGAATGGCAAGGAAGTGTACCGTCATACCGGTTTCTTGGAGAAACAGGCAATCATAGACCGTCTCGAAGGAATGCTGGAGAAGAAATAAGATGCTTGACCAGCTCTTTCTCACAGTCAACGGCTGGATGACAGGTTCCATCGGTCTGGCGCTTGTGGGCAGCTTTCTCTGGGGGATGGTAAGTGTCCTCTTCAGCCCTTGTCATCTCGCCTCCATCCCCCTCATTATCGCTTATGTTGGCGGCCAGCAGAAGCTAGTTGAAGGCAGCAAGGCAGCCCTATTCGCCCTCCTCTTCAGCCTGGGACTCTTCCTGACAATAGCAATGATCGGGTTGCTCTGTACCCTGCTCGGCCGGATGCTGGGAGATGTGGGGCCCTACTGGACGATTCCCGTGGGTCTGCTGCTCATCTGGGTAGCCTTTGATATGGTGGGAGCAACGAATAAATGCTCCCTGCCCGGCGGCGGACTTCTGGCCAAAATGCGGATCAAAGGGGCGGGTGGGGCCCTGATCCTCGGGCTGGCCTACGGCGTTCTATCCGGCTCCTGCACCTTCGGCTTCATCGCGCCGCTGCTTGCTATCATCACCGTCCAGGAAAAGATCGTCACCGGCCTGCTGCTGATCACCCTGTTCGCAGCTGGTCATTGCCTACCCATTGCCGTGGCCGGCAGTTCCACCGCCCTGATCAGAAAGTTGATTGAAAACAGAGCCATGCAACGGGCCAAGAACTGGTTTAGACAAGGAGCCGGGGTGTTGATCGGCGGGCTGGGGATTTATTTTATCTCACGTCCATTCATGTAAATGTAAGTAAGGGATCAGACAGAAAATTGTCAGTAACAAAAAGACACATAACTACTCAACTCAAGATATTTGCACTGCATAAAAGAATTGTGCTATTCTTTTATCAAATAGTCTCTTCCACCTCAACACCCTGAGTAGCACCTGCCACCGCTAAGCCATCACTAAACTATCCGTAAAGTTCACTAGGAGAACCACCATGGCGAATACCGGAAAAAAGTTGAGTTTTCTCGATCGCTTTCTCACCCTGTGGATCTTCCTGGCCATGTTTATCGGCGTGGCCGGGGGCTATTTCTATCCAGGTATCCGCGATGTCATCAACTCCTTCCAGGTGGGGACCACCAACATCCCCATTGCCATCGGCCTGATCCTCATGATGTATCCGCCGCTGGCCAAGGTGCGCTACGAAAAGCTGCACGAGGTGTTCCGCAATGGCAAGGTGCTGGCGCTCTCGCTCGTCCAGAACTGGATCATCGGCCCCATCCTCATGTTCGGTCTGGCTGTGACCTTTCTCTCCGGCTACCATGAGTATATGGTGGGGTTGATTCTCATCGGCCTGGCCCGCTGCATCGCCATGGTCATCGTCTGGAACGACCTGGCCGATGGCGACCGCGAATACTGCGCAGGTCTTGTCGCCTTCAACTCCATCTTTCAGGTACTCTTCTTCTCCTTCTATGCCTGGCTCTTCATCACCATCATTCCCGGCTGGCTGCATATTGAAGGCGCGGTGGTTAATATCTCCATGGCCCAGATCGCCAAATCGGTCTTTATCTATCTTGGCATCCCCTTTATCGCCGGGATGCTGACCCGGCTGGCGGGCGTCAAGATCAAAGGCGAGGCATGGTACCAGGAAAAATTGATCCCAAGGATCAGCCCCTTCACTCTGATCTTTCTGCTCTTCACCATCATGGTCATGTTCTCCCTCAAGGGCGAATATATCGTTCAACTGCCGCTGGACGTCCTCCGCATCGCCTTGCCGCTCACCATCTACTTTCTGATCATGTTTCTGGTCTCATTCTTCCTGTCGATAAAGGCCGGAGCCACTTATGAGCAGTCAGCCACCCTCTCATATACCGCCGCCTCCAACAACTTCGGGCTGGCCATTGCCGTGGCCATCGCCGTCTTCGGCATCGACTCCGGCCAAGCCTTCGCCGCCGTGATCGGGCCGCTGGTCGAGGTACCGGTACTTCTGGCCCTGGTGCATGTGGCCCTGCGCTTCAAGAAAAAGTATTTTCCATTTGCCAAAGAAACCCCTACCGGGGTCTGCCATGTTTCCTGTAAGCTATGACAAGGCAGGAGAAGCACAATCAATCTAGAAGATGAACTGAAAGAAGTTCAGTCTGAATATTCAGGACAAGGGAAGATACCCTGGGTGAATGCGGCAACAGGTAAAGTCGCCGAGGTAAACTGTTAAAATATGGCTGCCGTCATTGCTGATTTTGAGAGTGAAGATACCTCCCGATACACCGAGCCTTCAACATGATCAACCTTTGTTAGCAAGCCACACCCATTCCAGAAAAAATTAATCTCACGAGCCAGAGTCCATTTCCAAACAAGGCATAACGCTTCCACATGAACGACGAGCAACTCCATTTTTTTCAGGACTGGTTTAAACATCATCTTTTGACCTTCCAGGAATCCGACCCTGTGCATCAGCACAGTCTTGACTTGAAGGAGGAACACACCTTCCGCGTCTGCGCGGTCATTGCCAGGATTGCCTCTGGTCTTCGTCTTTCGGAAAACGACCACCGGATCGCGGTCGTTACCGCCTTGTTCCACGATCTCGGCCGCTTTCCTCAGTATCAGAAGTACAGGACCTTTCGCGATCCAGATTCAGACAACCACGCCAAGCTTTCTCTCTGGGAGTTGAATCGTCACCACGTCCTCCACACCCTGGATTTTTCCGAGCGCCAGATCATCAGTCGCGCCATTTTTTTTCACAACCGACTTCGTATCCCTGAGAATCAGGACGAGCAGACCATTCTTCATTGCCGGCTCATCCGCGATGCCGATAAAGTTGACATCCTGCGGGTTATGAATGAACACTTCCAGATAGAAGAATCCCGGCAAAATCCGGTGATCACCCTTGGACTGGGGAAGGAGACGCTGGTGCGGGAAGAGGTTTACCGCCTGCTGTTCGAGGGACGGACCATGAGCTACGCCAAGCTGAAAACCATCAATGAACTTAAAGTATTGCAGATGAGTTGGGTGTTCGACATAAACTTCCGGCCAACCTTTGAGATCCTGAAGGAGAGAAACGACATTGGTAAACTCGCCGCCACCCTCCCCGATACGCTGCTTCTTCGAGAGGCACTTGACTTTATCAATGACTATATCGAAAGACGTTTGCAGGGCGAGCAGTAAAAACCGCTTCTGCTGCATCCGCAGCCACCTCGCTCATTTCCATAATCGGCAGGTATCTATTCAGCAGGAAGAAGAAGTTGTTTTGTGATAATTTTTCTCTGCGCCACGGCGCAAAATCTGTTGAGACTCTGTAAACAAGGTGAATAGTAACATCGGCGACGAAAGACCTTCCGGCAGTCTTCAGCCTGAAAGTCCTGATTTGATCTTCAGATGGCGTCTGAAGATATCAGCCAGCAGTGGGGCCACCGAATAGACATCGAGCAGTTCATCACTCTGAACCCCGGGCACAGTATCAGAACCAATTACTCTTGAGATCGGGCTTTTCTGGAAACGTTCCCGGGCATCTCCTGCCATGACCAGATGAGTAGCCATAACCGCCACCTGCAAGGCGCCTGCCTCCAGGCAACGTTTAGCCGTCTGGATGATGGAACCACCGGTACGGATCATGTCATCACAGACAATGGCCGTCTTCCCCTTGACCACACTGGAGATCTGGCCGACAATGGTCTTATCGGTATCATAACGATCCTTGTCGGCCGCAGTATGCGGGCAGTTGAGCAGACTGGCCAGCCGGGCGATCCGCTTGGAAAATCCATAGTCAGGAGAAACGAGAACATAATCGCTCAGACCGCTGGACCTGATCTTCTTGATCACCAATTCATCGGTCCATACATGTTCGGTCCGGATCTCACCGGCATGGGCGTGGAGTACCGCCTCGGAATGCAGATCGACAAAAGCGACAAAGTTGGGCCTGGCTCTGAAGATCTGCCGGGTTCTGGTTACCCCTTTGGGGATTTCATAGGAATTAGGTTTGGCCCGCTCCATGGTGGAGTAGCCCAGATAGGGAATGGCCACATTGATAGTGGCCGCATTCCAGTATCTGCCTCCCTGAATCAGATCCAGCAATTCCTGATGAGAGCTATCGGTATGGGTGGAGCCAATGATGATCAGATCACGCCCGGCCACATCTTCCGGAAAGGCATGATAGGTCTCCTCATCGGCAAAACGCTTGCGGATCATCCCGGAGAAGGGAAATCCCAACTCCTCCGCCACCTTCCGCCCCAGTTCCGTTGAGGCCGCATTGGCCACCACCATACATTCCTGCGTACACTTCAAGGCTTCACCTCAAGGCGGCAACAATGGCATCACCCATGGCTGCAGTATTAACCACCTTTTGCTTATCAATAGCAATATCTGCGGTATGGATACCAGCATCCAAAACCGCCTCCACGGCGCGGTCAATGGCATCAGCGGCCTCGTCCATGCCAAAACTGTAGCGCAGCATCATGCCTGCAGACAGAATCTGGGCAATGGGATTAGCAATGCCCTTACCGGCGATATCCGGGGCCGAACCACCGGCAGGCTCATACATCCCGAATTTTTCGGCATTGAGACTGGCTGAGGCCAGCAGCCCCATGGAGCCGGTAAGCATGGCAGCCTCATCGGAAATGATATCGCCAAACATATTACCGCAGAGCATGACGTCGAACTGATGGGGGTCACGCACCAGCTGCATGGTGGCATTATCCACATAGATATGGTTCAAGTCCACATCCGGATACTCCTTGGCGATCCCGATCACCACCTCCCGCCACAGCACCATGGTGGTAAGGACGTTGGCTTTGTCAACAGAGGTCACTTTCTTGCGACGCAGCCGGGCAGCCTCAAAAGCCATGCGGGCAATGCGCTCGATCTCGGCCCGGGTATAGGCCATGGTGTCAAAGGCCCGCTCCTCTGGACCGGAGCCCTCACGTCCCTTGGGCACGCCGAAATAGATATCAGAAGTCAGCTCACGCACACAGAGGATATCAAAACCGTCACCCACGATGTCCGCCCGCAGAGGGCAGGCCCCAGTCAGAGACTTGAAGATTTTAGCAGGACGCAGATTGCAGAAGAGATCAAAATGCTTGCGCAGGGGCAGCAGCGCCGCCCGCTCCGGCTGCTGGGTAGGAGGAAGAGATTCCCACTTGGGACCGCCCACCGAGCCAAAGAGGATGGCATCACTGTTTTCGCACAGGGTAAGGGTCGAGGGAGGCAGGGCCTCGCCATGATTATCAATGGCAATCCCGCCCACATCGGCATACTGATAACTCAGATCAAACGCGAACTTCTTCTGCACTGCGTTCAGGACCTTAATTGCCTCTGCCATTACTTCCGGACCGATGCCATCACCAGCCAATACTGCAATTTTCTTCATTTCATTCCCCTTATTTTTTTCATGCGGAGATTGTACCGCATCTTCAAAAGTTCCAATCAAATTTCACATTGAGCAAGGTGAAACACTTTAAACCAACCTTATGGGGATTATCAACTGAAATCCTTTCTCTTCCTGCACCATCAGGTTGCAGGAATCACCCATTTCCACAAAGCTATTGCCCTTTACGCCTTAATAAAAAATGAGATAGAAAAAATTATTCCTTCAAAGAAACTCCAATAGCAAAGTCTTCTAAAGATTAATGGAAATAAAAAAAATAAGCTCCCTATTGACACTTTATTGATCAATTAACGGCAAACAATAGTTTAAAATTTTCGAGAGCATGGAATGCTGATTTTCAAGAATTGGTTTGACAGAACAATAAACAATGAAGATATTGTTAAATATAATTGTCGTTGACAATGAGTCTGTATCCAGCAACATTTTCTTTTCTTTTAGACGAACCATCTCCCCCATGAGGTCATAAGATGATAAGAAAATATTTCACACAGCCCTTCATAATCACGGCTCTGGCAATACCCATGGCTCTGTGCATACCTTCCAACAGTCATGCCGGAGATATCGGGGTCAGCATTCATCTTGGGGTTCCCCCTCGACCTGTCATTGTCCCGCGACCTGTTTATCGACGGCCAGTGCCAATCTTCTACTTCGACGAAAGTCCAGAGTTTGTCTACTCGCCGTTCCTGAGCTTTTCTGTGGCAATTGGCTCACCCTACGATCTCTTCTACGACAACAACAATTACTACATTTTCCACCAGGGTAACTGGCACAGATCCCCCCACCTCGATGGTCCATGGCGCATTGTGGACTACCGTTCTCTACCGCCGGCATTTCACCGCCACAGAATTGAACAAATCAGAAGATATCGTGACAAAGAATATGATGTCTATCGACACCCTCGACGATATTCTCCAGACAAACACTATCCTCCCCACTACTACAGAGAACACAGGGAAAGAGATTACAGGGATTATCGGGAAGAGAGAAGGCCTCGCGAATACGAGAGACACCACCGCTGATCAGCAGAAGCAGGAACAATCAGCACAGATTTTCTGCCATTACCTGGAAAAAGTCAGCAAGGCGCGTCTGGCGTGAGAGTTGGGGAGTTCCCGCTCAAGGGTCGAGGTATGCTGGAGAGAAATGGCTGGAGAGAGTTTCTGCATGACCTGTAACTCTTCCTGCCATTTTGGTCCTTTCATGCAGATAACAGTTGTCCCCTCACCGCACAGGCGACTGACCATCCTTAAGAATGCACCAATATCAGTGACCGCTCGACTGGTGATATGGGTAAAGACAGAACTGGCCGGCAGCAGGATCTCGTCCTCCACCCGGCCGGCCATTGCCTCGACCCCGCTGAGTTTCAAGGTCCTGATGATATGACGTAGAAAGGAAACCCGTTTCAGCCGTGGTTCCAGCAGGGTCACGGTTATCTCAGGCCGCGCTGCCTTGCAGACAAGTCCGGGAAAACCCGCACCGCTTCCCACATCCAGCAGATGAAGCCCAGGAGCATCGAGGAGCGGAAGCAGGGTCAGAGAATCAAGGAAATGGTTCTCCAGAATCTCCGCCTCCCCAGTTCCTTTAGCAATCAGATTAATCTTCCTGCTCCAGCGCAGAAGTTCGGTAAAATAGAGAAAGAGCCGTTCCACCGCCTCAACATCCAGCACAATATCTAGAGCAGTGCAGCCCTGCAGGAGCTGCTCCCGAAAATCAAAAGGTTTCACTGTCACCTTTTTCTCTACCCTTTTCCCTGCAAACGCTCAGTGACAGAGGCAGCATGGGCGGTCAAACCTTCGAGGGTGGCCAGCAGCCGGATATGATCCGCATCTTCTGCCAGGGCCTGCTCCGAATAACTGATGATGGAGCTCTTCTTCAAAAAGGTCTCCACGCCCAGGGCTGAAGAGAAACGGGCGGTGCCCATGGTGGGCAGGACATGGTTGGGACCGGCCAGATAATCACCCGCGGCCTCTGGGGTATGATGACCCAGAAAGATAGCCCCGGCGTGCCTGATATGCGGCAGCATAGCCCAAGGATCGCTGATCATCAGTTCCAGATGTTCAACGGCTATATCGTTGGCCAGCTCAATGGCCGCATCCAGACTATCGGCAATGAGGATCACCCCACGATCATCCAGAGATTTGCGGGCAATCTCCTGCCGCGACAGATTTGCCAGCTGCCTTTCCAATTCAACCAGGATCTCCCCGGCCAGCGCCTCTTCCGTGGTCACCACCATGGCCAGGGCCATGGGATCATGTTCCGCCTGGGCCAGCATATCCGCCGCCACATGGCTGGCCCTGGCGCTGCCATCGGCCACAATCAGCACCTCAGAAGGTCCGGCAATCATGTCAATACGCACCCGGCCAGACACCTGGGACTTGGCCTCGGTGACAAACTGGTTTCCCGGCCCGACAATGACATCAACCGCCGGAATGGTCTCGGTACCATAGGCCAGGGCCGCAATCCCCCAGGCCGACCCCGCCTTGAAGATCTCGGTAATCCCGATCTCCTGGGCCGCCACCAGAAGGTGCGGACTGATTTTACCCTCACGATTGGGCGGAGTAAGCATTATCCTCCGGCCGACCCCGGCAATCCCTGCCGGGATGCCGTTCATCAGCACCGAGGAGACCAGGGGCGTGGAGCCACCCTGACCGCCAGGCACGTACAGTCCTGCCGCATCCACAGGGCGGACCAGTCGGCCGACAATGGTCCCGTTCTCCCTGGTCTGCATCCATGAATCTTCCATCTCCCGTTCATGAAAGCTCTGCACCCGTTCAATGGCCAGGGCCAGGGTCTCCAGAAAGGGTTCATCCACCAGGTCATAGGCCTCAAGCATCTCCGCCAGGGAGACCTCCATATCCTTAAGCTCAAGATCTGGAGCATCAAATTTTCTGGTATATTCGAGAAGTGCCGCATCGCCTTGCTGCCGCACCGCGGCGATGATTTCGGTGACAATTCCCCGACAGGAATCATCTGCGGGCTGAAAACGATGAAGAAGGGAGGCGATAACCCGCCCTCCTTCATCGGTATTGATTTTCACAGGTATAATAGGCATGATCTCCACTTCCCTTCAAATTATTTTCAAAATCAGATTGCCTCCCCTCAAGGGAGCAACAACCCGCATTACGATTACTCTGCAGCGACCTTCACAGGTGAATAGTCTGTAGTCGTTGAGACTATCAACTAAAGCCTTGAAGACTGTTCACCTGCCGCATCCTTCTTCCGTCCCCAGTGAATCCCGATGGTTCCCAGCATAAAGCGTTGATAGCCAACAGCCTCGAACCCGGCTTGAGCAAAGAGAGCAGCCAGGGCATCAGCGCTGTAAAACCCCATGGTCGAACCCGTCAGATAGGCATAAGCGGCTTCATCTTTGGCAATCAATCGACCCAGAAAAGGGATGCCGAAACGAAAATAGAAACGGACAAAGGGATAGAAAATATTTTTCCGCGGGGGTGTGGTATCCAAACAGACCACCCGGCCGCCCGGCTTCAAAACCCGATGCACCTCTTTGAGCACTGCCAGGGCATCATCAACATTTCTCAGGAGATAGCCAAAGGTCACCGACTCAAAACTATTATCCGCATAGGGCAGGAAATTAGCATCACAGGCCTGCCAGTCAATGTCGAGGGCTGCAAACCTCTTCCCGGCCTCCTTCAGCATATTCTGGGAAAAATCTGCCCCGAGCACCCGGCACCCAGGATAGGTCCTCCGGGTCAGAGCGGCAATATCGCCAGTGCCGGTGGCCAGATCAAGTGCCCAGCCCGACCCGGGATTCTGCGCCTTCCTGACCACAAAACGCCGCCAGCGCTGGTCCTGCCCCATGGTCATCACCCGGTTCATCAGGTCATACGACCCGGCAATGGCATCAAACATTCGCTGCACACCAGGCCCTTTACTCACACTCTCGTTCTCCACTGTGACCCTCAGACTCTCTCATATCAGCATTTATATAGATAGACAACTCATCTGTCCGGCAGGCTCAGCAGGGAGCAAAACCAGGGGTGCGCGGAAAGGGAATCACCTCCCGGATATTGGCCATACCGGTAACAAACTGCACCAAGCGCTCAAATCCCAGGCCGAAACCTGAATGGGGGACTGAGCCGTAACGGCGGAGATCAAGATACCATTCATAGCCACTCGGTTCAATCCCTGCCTCCAGCATCCGGGCCAGCAGGACATCATATCTTTCCTCGCGCTGACTGCCGCCAATGATCTCACCTATCCCCGGCACCAGGATATCCATGGCAGCCACTGTCCGTCCGTCATCGCTGACCCGCATATAAAAGGGTTTGATGGCTGCAGGATAATCGGTGACAATCAGCGGCCGCTGGTAAATCGTCTCCGTCAGATAGCGTTCATGCTCTGATTGCAGATCAATCCCCCACTGCACTGGATAAGTAAAAGGCTGATTCGACTGCAGGAGCTGCTCCACCGCTTCCGTATAGGTGATATGGGCAAAGTCCTGCTCGACCACCTGCTGGAGCTTGGCCAGCAGCCCCTTGGCAATAAAGCGGTCAAAAAGGGCCAGATCCTCTCTGCACTCGGCCAGGACTAGACGCAGAAGATATTTGAGCATCTCTTCCGCCACCTCCATGTTTCCCGGCAGGTCGCAGAAGGCCATCTCCGGCTCCACCATCCAGAACTCAGCGAGATGCCGGCTGGTATTGGAATTTTCCGCCCTGAAGGTAGGTCCGAAGGTATAGACATCGCCCAAGGCCTGGGCATAAACCTCGGCCTGCAACTGACCGCTCACGGTCAGACCGGCAGGACGGCCGAAGAACTCACCGCCGCCTTCGGCGGCAGAGGGAGTGGTGACTTGAAACATCTCGCCTGCACCCTCACAGTCACTGGTGGTGATGATAGGAGTATGCACCTGGATAAAGCCCCGCTCCTGAAAAAAAGTATGCACCCCATAGGAGAGCCGGGATCGAACCCTGGCCACCGCCCCCAGAGCATTGGTGCGGGGCCGCATCTGGCTGATATTGCGCAGAAACTCAAAAGAATGATGCTTTTTCTGCAAGGGATAGGACTCAGGATCGGCCCAACCCAACACCTGCACCTCGAGGGCCCGCAGTTCCACGGCCTGGCCTTTGGCCGGTGATTCCTGGAGGATACCGGTTATAAGCACACTGCAGCCGGCGCTGAGTTTTTTGACCTCATCCCCGTAATTGGCCAGGGTCTGATCGGCAATCACCTGGATATTGGCAAGACATGAGCCATCACCCACCTCAATAAAAGAAAATCCGCTGGCATCCCGCCTGGTTCTTACCCAACCCGCAATCTGCAGCTGTTCACCTACCTGCGGGAGAGCAAGGATATTCGCTATACGTTTTTTCATAAAATCAACTCTTGTGAAATGAAAGAGGGAAACACTCAGCACTCAGAATTTTTTTTATTGTCCTCATACTCCTGAACGCTCCGGGTAATAGAGCACCATTTCCCCGTGACCGGGAAGTGCATCCACAGATTTCCCGGTCAGCCGGGCAAGATGAGCGCCGACCACCGGACACTTGATCGTCAGAAGAAAAAAGATATCCGCATTACTCTCGGAAACCACCTCAGACAAGGTTTCAAAATTCCCCTGACCTTTAGAAAGAACAAGATCGGCCTCACGAAAGACCTGTAGAAACTCAGCCGAGCAACTGGCCAGGGGGCTCCCCGGACAAGTAGTCCCATTACTGATAATGCGGGCATAGCGATCAAGACCACAGGCTTGGGCATCAGCCAGCAGGGCGTCATTAATAATAGGCCCTTCCTTCACCGCCACCGTCACATCCAGCCCCAGATCGACAAGACAACGAATGACCAGAAGGTCATAGACGATCTCACCGCAGTTATCGGCCAGGAAGAGAACCCTTGACTTCCCTGGCAAGCGGCAGGCCAGCTCAAGCAACTGTTGGCTGGCATCAATGGCCAGGGGAATCGTTCTGGCTCGCATAAGAGTTGCCCCCACATCAAAACTGCGCATGGCTCCGTAGTCAATAATATTACCGGCAATTGCCAGATGGAGGGCAGTAATCAAGGGCACCTCGCTCTCTTCAACTTCCCGGATGAGTTCAGGCAGAATGGCAAGGGCCCGCTCATTGGACGTTTTTTTTATGGCCAGATAAGGATCGACACAGCCGGTAAGCCTGGCAATGGTCGCATACACGGCCACAGAATTCTCAGGCGGGGTCAACGACATCTCCATCTGCGGCAGCAGGGACGCGACAGCACGGGCCACTTCCAGATGCACATCCTCGTCCGTTGAACTGATCCGCGCCACCCGCAGGGCCTGATCCATAAAACAGGCAAGACAATCAACAGAGGTCTTCATAACAAGTAGCCTTCCCGGACATTGGCCATGGAGGCAAAGATCGATGCCTTAACACCGGGATCTTGGTCATAAAGGGTCTGCAACACCTTGCGCACATGATCACGCCGCGTGTTCCCGGCCAGAGGACAGAGGTTGTCAACTGGAGCAAGACCAAGGAGCACGGAAATCTCCCGCACCTCATGTTTTTCAAGATAGGCCAGAGGCCTGATAAGAGCCAGTCTGCCATCAAAAAGGTCCTGTTTCGGCACCATGGTTGAGAGGTTACCACTATAGAACATATTCAGAAAAAACGTTTCAATGAGATCGTCCTTGTGATGACCAAAGGCAATCTTGTTGCACCTGTATTCTTTCGCTAAATCAAAAAGCTGATGCCGACGCTGCCGGGCACAAATAAAGCAGCTTCGATCCGCCTCATCCAACTCCCTGGCCTGTTCAACCAGCAAGGGGATCCCGAACCGATCAAGTTGCTCACGGATTGCTGCAACCGGATTGGCACCTGAATCTTCCGGTCCCCGAAACCCCATATCAATATGGACGACCCGCAGGGTGTAGCTGATGGGAGCCTTCTGCAACCACATCTGCAGCAACCAGGCCAACACCAGACTATCCACCCCACCGGACACGGCCACCAGCACAGAATCACCATGGCTGAGCATGGAATAGGTCTGCATGACCTGACCAATGCGCCTGTTGACCTGTCTGGATAGAATCGTCTCTGATCTCATAAAAAGCTGTTATAAAAGAATCATCGCCATTGCCCCCTGCTACATTCCCAACCATCTCGTCAGAGCTCCTTACGTACGCAGAGCATGAATGCTTCAGTGTCGCTCGCCGAGTGAACGCAGGCATGAATAGCCCCGTATCGAGGGCGCCAAGGACGGCGCAGGGGCAACCGCCATGAAGGGAGAGGATATGGCCGATGAGCAACTGCCAGTCGCAATGCAACAATATTCCGACTTTTTTTGGGAATAACGGCTTGCAATAAAAAATGCCTGCTGAATTTGCTTAAAGCAAACCAGCAGGCAGCCATAACACAGGAACACCACAACCAGTTTTCTTATTGCTGCAGATAAGGACAATCTGCCAGACGTTCCTTCACTCCTTGACTAACTAATTCTTCTACCGTAATCCATTTAAAACCCCGGTTTCTAGCCTTGCCCAGGGAGAGCAAATTACTAGACAAGGCCTCCTGGGTCTCATCAAAAGAGGCGGCCCAGAGAACCATGCCACTGTCCACTTGAGTTAGAACCATTTGAAAAGCGGCAGAGGCAGGAGAGTTCACCGACAGATCACTTCCATCCCGCTCATGAAAACGGGTTACCGTGATATCAAGAACTGCGTTGGAGTCCAATTTGGCACCAAGGGCCTTCATCTGGGCCAGACGACCTCCAGCTGCATCGGTGAGCAAGGCGTCCAATTGCCTTTCTGTAACAATGTGAACCTTATCATTTTTTCCCAGTTCAGAGGCAATTACTCCGTCTACAAATCCCGCCCCCCTATTAAGGGCAGAAGAACTCCCTTTGCCCATTGTCCCCAAGGCCTCTTTTGTTATCACTGTCGGCATCACTATTATACCTGTAAGGGGCTGCAGGGTTACCGCCTTCTCTTCTGTTTGATCACCCATTTTTCCAGAGCAAGCTGAAAAAAAGAGCGAACAAAAAAGCACCACAATTAAAATACTGGTTATATTTCTCACAGATGACCTCACTTTAAATTTATAGGGACATATCAAATCCCGGACAACCCCAATGACATTTCTTACAGCACACCTTTTGAAGACAAGGCTCCAGTCACTAAACGATTTACGCCGGTTGCCTGATCCATTGCCCGAGCCAAACCCTTGAAAATCGCCTCTAAAATATGGTGACTATTTTCACCATGCAGGAGATCAATATGCAAGGTCAGCCCGGCATGTTGCGAAAACGCCCGCATAAACTCGAGGACCAGTGCAGTATCAAAATTCCCAACCTTCTGCTCGGGGACTGCTGCGACATAGTGCAGAAAAGGTCGATTGGAGACATCAACCACAACACGCACCAAGGTCTCATCCATGGGAAGATAGCTCAGGCCATACCGATTTATGCCGCTTTTATCTCCCAAGGCCTTGGCAAAGGCTTGTCCTAGAGAGATCCCAATATCTTCTACTGTATGATGATCATCAATCTCGACATCCCCTGTCGCCGTGATTTCAAGATCGAAAAAACCATGAACGGCGAAAAGGGTCAACATGTGATTGAGAAACGGAACCGAAGTATCAATTCTGGCAATGCCCGTGCCGTCAAGCAACAATGCGAGCTGAATATCAGTTTCACGGGTAACACGTTTCACTTCACCACTGCGCTGTTCAAGTGCTTTCATACATTTTCCTTAAAAAGTAACTCCAACTTCAGAATAAAAAAAAGAACTGTACCTCTTCCAGGAACCTTCAGCTCCTTAGTAAGAGCTACTTGCAAACTCATGGCTGAACAATTAATTTATTTATATCATATATCCTTTACAGAGGGCCATCTCTTTTTTATCTCTCCCATTTTTTTTAACAATGCCAACGCAAAATATAACTATTTTTTATTGACAAAGGAGCCACAGGTTTGTTAAAGTAGCTTCGTTTAACTTTACAGATAATGAGCGGGAGTAACTCAGTGGTAGAGTGCAACCTTGCCAAGGTTGACGTCGCGAGTTCGAATCTCGTCTCCCGCTCCATTAAGAGATTCGAAAAGGTTCGACACAGTTCGAACCTTTTTTTATTCATTGCATTAATCAGCATCTTGAGGAACACCATGAAAACCTATCTGGCTCCGGTCAATGAGATCGAAAAGAAATGGTATGTCGTCAATGCCGAAGGCAAGGTTCTCGGCCGCCTGGCATCAGAAATCGCATCCCGGTTGCGTGGAAAACACAAACCAACCTTTTCCACCTTTATCGACAACGGTGACTTCATTGTCGTCACCAATGCCGACAAGATTCAACTGACCGGTAAAAAATGGGACGACAAGAAGTATTACCGTCACACCGGATACATCGGTGGAATTAAAGAACGAAGTGCCAAAAAGTTGATGGAGGTACACCCGACCGATCTCATTATAAAGGCGGTGAAGGGAATGCTTCCAAGAAACAAACTAGGGGCTCAACAACTGAAGAAACTTAAAGTTTATGTTGGCAACGAGCATCCACATGCAGCTCAGCTGCCTGCTGAATTAAATATTTAATATTTCGCGGAGAAAGTAAGCATGGCTCAAAATCGCTTTTATGCCACAGGGAAAAGAAAAACAGCAGTGGCCAGAGTATGGATCACCCCAGGCAGTGGCAAGGTTATTGTAAACACCATGAACGCGGATGATTATTTTGGTGGTACATTCCAGACCTACAAGATAGCAAAACCCTTCCAGGTCACCGATAACGCTGAAGGATATGACGTTATAGCCACCCTGAAAGGCGGCGGCAAGTCTGCCCAGGTTGAGGCCTTGACCCATGGAATTTCCAGGGCACTCCTTCATGTTAATCCTGACAACAGATTACCCCTGAAAAAATCAGGTCTCTTGACCCGCGATCCTCGTATGAAAGAGCGGAAAAAATATGGTCAGAAAGGCGCACGCGCCAAGTTCCAGTTTTCTAAACGTTAATTCCTTTCTTTCTTCCTTGCTTATTCTTTCTTGCCTAAAGCCAGAAGGAAGTACAACGAGAAAGAAAATGGGTTTATCAAAGGGAATAACAGAAATTCTGTTATTCCCTTTTTTTTATTCTATCAGGTGTCCATCATGCTAAAAGTCGCAATCATCGGTGCTTCGGGTTACACAGGTGTTGAACTGGCCAGAATTCTCTGCAACCACCCAGATATCACCCTTACCGCAGCCACTTCACGACAATATGCAGGCCAAGCCCTGGCCCAGGTTTTCCCCAACCTTCGTAAAAAAACCAACCTTATCTGCGAGAACCTCACCACTGCAGAACTGTGCGCTCGGGCAGATTTCTTTTTCACCGCCGTACCTCACAAGACGGCTATGGACATTGTCCCACATCTCCTGGCAGCCGGGAAAAAAGTAGTAGACCTTTCAGCCGATTTCAGACTGCGCAATGTTGCCGTTTACGAGGAATGGTACCAGAAACATAGCGCCGCCGACTTGCTCAACGAAGCGGTATATGGCCTACCTGAGCTGTACCGGGAGCAAATACGCTCCAGCAGGCTCACCGCCAACCCAGGTTGCTATCCCACCTCAATCATTCTGGCGCTTGCCCCTCTGTTAAAGGCAGGGGTTATTGATCCACGATCCATTATCGCTGATTCAAAATCAGGAACCTCAGGAGCAGGCCGCGCAGCCCAAGTAGGTTCACTCTTCTGTGAAGTGACAGATGGCTTCCGGGCCTATAAGGTTGGCGGCACCCATCGCCATACCCCTGAGATCGAACAGGAAATCAACACCTTCCTGCATGAGCCGGTACGAATTTCCTTTACTCCGCATCTATTGCCGATCTCCCGGGGAATCTTAAGTACCATCTACGCCCAACTGAAACCGGAAGTTCAACAAAACGATATTACCCAATTATATGAGAAGATGTATTCACAAGAGCCTTTTGTCCGAATCCTTCCAGAAAACACTTTTCCAGCCACTCAGTATGTGCGTGGGTCCAACTTCTGTGACGTTGGCTTCAAGATCGACACTCGAACCGGTCGAATTATCATTCTGTCCACCATTGACAATATTGTCAAAGGCGCCGCCGGGCAGGCCGTACAGAATATGAACCTGATGTGCGGCTTTACCGAAACCGCCGGACTAGAGTCAGCGCCTTTTTTTCCATAAAACTCAGGCAACGGGCGGGAATATCTTTCACCCCTTCTACAAGAAGGAAGGCATTATACCTGCCATGCGCAACATAAAACTCACCATCGCCTACGATGGCACCGATTATAGTGGTTGGCAGAGACAAAAAAATGCCATCACCATCCAAGGGGAAATTGAACGGTGCCTCCAGATCATAAGTACTCATCCAGTCTCTCTGCACGGCGCCGGTAGAACAGACGCGGGAGTTCATGCCAAGGCAATGGTCGCCAATTTTCACACCGAAACGACCATTTCCTGCCCTACCTTCATCAGAGGGCTCAATGGCCTGCTCCCACGTTCCATCCGCATTCTGGACAGTTGCGAAGTAGCCCATGACTTTCATGCCCGCTTCTCTGCCAAAGCCAAGACTTATACCTACTCCCTGTTCACCGGGCAAATTCAACTCCCCATGCAACGCCTCTACTCTGTTCACACACCAGCCATCTCACACCAGGAAAGTATCGAGCTCTGTCTTGAAAAGATCAGAGGGACCCATGACTTTGCAAGTTTTGAGGCATCAGGCTCCCGCGACCTTAAGGCTCCAAGTCGCCGCGGATCAGTTCGCACCATGTCACAGGCAACTTTCACCAAGGTCTCTCAAGAAACATATCATTTTCAATTCACCGCCGATGGTTTTTTAAGGCACATGGTCCGTAATCTGGTGGGAACATTACTCGAGGCAGGACGAGGCAGGTGCACTGTTCTCGAATTCAAGGAGACACTTCAGGCCAGAAAGAGGAGTGCGGCCGGCCCCACCGCTCCTGCTCACGGCCTTGTTCTGGATAAAATTTTCTACTGACCATCCAGTTAACTTTTCCAATTTTTCCTGTTGCCAAAAGGAAATGAAACAGGTACAGGAATAAAAATGAATTTTGAAAATATTAATTACTGCTTGTCAAAACTTACCCTTCACCACTTTTTTTTAACAGGATCCTAAAATGAGCTCTCCGATCATCACCTTGGCAGACAGAGTTATCAACATCAAACCTTCTCCAACCCTTGCCGTGAATGCAAAGGCAAAGGCGCTGAAGGCTGCAGGCGCTGATATCCTGAATTTCAGCGTCGGCGAACCCGACTTTGACACCCCGCCCCATGTCTGTGATGCCGGGAAGAAAGCTATCGACGAAGGATTCACCCGGTATACCGCCGTTCCAGGTATGCCCGAATTACGCGAAGCCATCTGCCAACGCCTGCAGGCAGACAAAGGCTTCTCCTATGCGATGGAAGAAATCCAGGTCGCCTGCGGTGGCAAGCATGGCCTCTACAACATGTTTCAGGCAGTAATAAATCCCGGAGATGAGGTTCTCATTCCCACTCCTTACTGGGTCTCCTATCCACCCATGGTACAGTTGGCAGGCGGCATCCCCGTCCTGGTCCCTCTTCTGGAGAAAGATGATTTTGATCTCAACCCGGATATCCTCCACAAATATGCCACCAGCAAAACCCGGGCCATCATCATCAACTCGCCTTCCAACCCCACAGGCTCAGTTTTTTCAGTCGAGGCCCTGCAGGCCATTGCCAAAATGGCCCTGGAAAACGGCTGGCTGGTCATAACCGATGACATTTATGACACCATCACCTATTTGGACACCGAGCTTCCTCACATCCTGGAGGTAGACGACAGGTTAAAAGATCAGACCCTGATCCTCAATGGCGTCTCAAAATCCTTTGCCATGACAGGATGGCGGATCGGCTGGACTGCCGGCCCGAAACATATCATAGCGGCCATGAACAAAATACAGGGGCAATCCACATCCAACCCCTCATCTATTTCCCAGCAAGCCGCCCTTGCCGCAGTAACCGGCCCTCAGGACTTTCCGAAAACCATGCTGAAGTCATTTCTTCCCAGACGGGACTTTTTTGTTGAAGACCTGCGCTCAATTGACGGGGTAAGTTGCGTCAATCCTAAAGGGGCCTTCTACGTCTTCCCCAATTTTTCCACTTACTTTGGAAAACGATTCAACGGCAAAACAATTAACAACTCAGTGGATCTGGCCGATTACTTCCTTGATGAAGCACAAGTGGCTTCTGTGCCAGGTGCAGCCTTCGGTGCCGACGATTTTGTCCGCTTTTCCTTTGCCACCTCCATGGAGATCATCAAAGACGGAATGGGAAGAATCAAAAAAGCACTCGCCAATCTGGAAGGATAATACACAAAAAAACCGGTTGCAGAATAACTATCCCGCAACCGGTTTTTCCCCGTTCAAAAACAAATCTTCTTTAGCTCGCATCCCTTCTGCCTGTAGACTCTCCCCACAAAAGACGATTATTTCTTCAAACTCAAGAGTTGTTTACTTAACAAAGATTGTTTTGCCAGCAAAGACTGAAGTTTCCACGGCGAAGAGAGACAGGCCCTGCTGGCGCTACAGGTGGACATCACATCACAAAAGGCGAGAAATTCCGCCAAAGCATCACTCATCACCTGACCTTTACGTGAAATTATCTGAAGCTGACGATGCATATCAACTCCCTCCACCTTCAAACTCTTCAACCAACCATGTTCAACTTCTCGACATACTGTCAACGACGAAAGACAGGCAATACCTACCCCTGATTCAACAGCCCGCTTAATTGCCTCTGGATGCCCCATCTCCATGATCACAGGAATCTGACCAAGATAAGCCTTCATCTTTTCACGGAAGATGGCAACCGTTCCAGACCCCTCTTCCCGCATAATCCAGCGGGTGTTTTTAAAATCTGTTTTCACATCAAAAACTTCATTGCCTGCCAGAGGATCATTTGGACCTACCAAAATCACAAGTTCATCTTTAAACCACGGACGAATAATAGTCTCGGGGAATTTTACAGGTCCTTCAACAAACCCGATATCAGCCTTACCCTCCTGAATAAGAGTTTCAGCATAACGAGTATGATGAACAAGCATGTTAATACCCACATGAGCATGCATCCGTTTAAAGGCACCAATCAAATAAGGAAGGAGATAGTCACCAATGGTAGTACTGGCCACTATATTAAGATGTCCGGTAAGCTCATCATTCTTCTCGGACATGATACTCTCAACATTACTGACCTGACAAACAATCTCCTTGGCAAGGGGTAACAGATAACGTCCCCGCTCATTCAACAACAAACTGCGACCATGACGATCAAATAGCGGTCCGGCAAGTTGATTTTCCAGCTCAGCCAGTGCCATGCTCACAGCAGACTGAGTCACAAACAATTTTTTGCTCGCCTTGGTAACCTGGGCAGTCTCAGCTACTGCTATAAATATTTCCAATTGTCTCAAGGTGATAGACATCTATTTATTCCTTATTCAATATTCCTGATAAAAATTATCTTTTTTTTAGATTAGCGATTTGCCACTTTATCACGTATATACTTTTTCTCAATACTTTTCAGGGGGAATTATTTATAAAATAATAAATATTCCTATAAAATTGAATAAATAATCGCTCACAGAAACATGAATGGTCATTCATTATTCAGTTGACAAGCCCATAGTCCTTCTATTATAAAGACACTTACAAATGAAGAGCTATCAGTTCAAATAACTTCGGGGGGAGTTTTTATGGAGCTTCAATTTTCAGAATTTCTTTATCGCGACAATGTTCTCTGGATCGCGGCTTTCACCTTGGGTGGTCTCGCCTTTGCCCTAGGTCCCATCGCGATTGTTTACCTCCTTATGCCACGCGGCACTCGTCAATTCGAAAACAAAAACAAACAAGCCATTGAATGCGGCATGGTCCCCATTGGTGACAGTTGGGTCCGATATGGCGTTGTTTTTTTCCTTTACGCCCTCATCTTTATTGCCTTTGATGTGGATGTTCTTTTTCTTTTTCCGGTCGCCCTTGCTTACAACAACGAGATGTTTGCCTATAGGGATTTTGTAGAAGTTGTAATCTTTGTCGGAATTTTATCACTCGCAATCGTATACGCATGGACCAAGGGAGTATTCAAGTGGGAACGCAAAACGTACCTTCACCAGTAGAAGCAGTACCTTCGTCACTCGTTCAGTTTGCCATCGCCGACAAGCTGATCAATCTTGGCCGGGCAAACTCCTTATGGCCGCTCACATTCGGTCTGGCATGCTGCGCCATTGAAATGATGGCAACAGGATGCGCCAGATTTGACATGTCACGCTTTGGAGCGGAAGTTTTTCGCCCTTCTCCGCGACAAAGTGATGTGATGATCGTGGCCGGTACCATTTCCAAAAAAATGCAACCAGGCATCAAAACGCTCTACGACCAGATGCCTGAGCCCAAGTGGGTTATGGCTCTTGGCAACTGCGCGATATCAGGTGGTCCTTTTGCCTTTGAAGGACAGTATGGCATTGTCCTTGGTGCCGACCAGTTTTTACCTGTTGATGTGTATGTCCCCGGATGTCCTCCACGACCCGAGGCTCTCCTGCAAGGTATTATTGAGCTCGAGCATAAAATTTCCGGTTGGAAGAGATGGAAAGACCCTGAGGCTGTATAATTACCTGCATCTTCAAGCCAGACAAAACTCCATAACGTCAACCCCTTAAACGATTCACACTCCTTTGGAGCCACAGGATCATGATATTAGAAACAACACAACAAGCACTGCAAGCACTCTTTGCCGGATCTGTTCCTGCAGATGGAGCTGAGCCTGATACCCCCAGAGCCAATGGTGTTCTCACTCGTGATTACAAAACCCATGGATATCATCTTGACGCTCAGGTTGACGCAGATCAACTTCTTGCAGCGGTTACCGTTCTTGACCAGGCTGAATTTTTTATTGAAAGTATCACCGGTGTAGACTGGATCAAAGAAAAGCAGATGGAAGTTATTTATGACTTTTCCCGCTACGACTTTGACGCCTGTCGAGTCGTTATCCGCACCAGAATACCTCGTGAAAAACCTGAAGTGCCTTCTATCACGAAAATATACGCCGGAGCAAACTGGCATGAGCGTGAGACCCATGATTTTTTTGGCATCAAATTTGCGGGCCACCCTCACCTCGTTCCCCTGCTCCTTCCTGAAGATGCAGATTTTCATCCACTCTTAAAGGATTTCAAGGCATGAGCGCTCCAATTCAACTCCGACCGGACGAAACATTCATCCTGAATGTAGGACCACAGCATCCAGCAACCCACGGCGTTCTCAGGGTCAAAATGCAAATGGATGGTGAATATATTGTCAAGTCTGAAACCGTCCTTGGCTATGTCCATCGCATGCACGAAAAAATGGGAGAAAACAGGACGTACGCCCAATTTCTACCAAATTTAAGTCGGTTGGACTACCTTGGAGCTTTGGGTTATACCCATGGACACGTCCTGGCTATAGAGCGTGCGGCTGGAATTGAGGTACCTGAACGTGCCGAATATATCAGAGCCATCACCGTTGAACTTAATCGTGTGGCATCACATCTCTTCTGGTTCGGAGCCTTTGTCATGGACCTAGGTGGATTCAGTCCACTTATGTACGCTATCCAGGATCGTGAGCATATCCTTGATATGCTGGAAGCAGTAACCGGAGCCCGTTTAACCTATTGTTATTACCGTTTTGGTGGTCTCTACAATGATGTGGACGATAATTTCATTGAGGCAGCAAAACGTTTTATCCCGCGGATGCGCAAATCACTTAAAAAATACGACGCATTGGTGACGGGGAACATCATCTTCCGTAAACGACTGGAAGGAATAGCTCCTGTTTCTGCTGAGATGTGCCGGAAGTACGGGGCAACTGGGCCAGTGGCCAGAGGATCAGGAATCAACTTTGATGTCCGTAAAAATGAGCCATATTCTGTCTATCCGGAATTCGACTTTGATATCCCGGTCTATCATGAATGTGATTCTCTGGCTCGTTATAGGGTACGCATGGACGAAATGGAACAATCACTGCGAATCATTGAACAGGGATTGGAAAAATTACCCGACGGTCCCTTCATGGCTGAGAAAAAACCGAAAACCATCAAACTTCCAGTCGGAGATTACTATCAGGCAGTAGAGACCGCACGTGGTAGTTTTGGCATCAGAATAGTCAGTGATGGTGATAAAAATGCCTACCGTCTAAAACTACGGTCACCAACATATTCAAATATGCACCTCTTTGATGAAGCATGTGAAGGGATGTTAATAATGGATGCGCTAGCATTTATGGGAAGTCTGGACCTCGTAATACCAGAAATTGACAGGTAATTTCATTTCTAAATCAAGACAATGATCGTAAAAACTTACCATTTGATTGAGAAGTGGAATAAGGGAGATGCTCAATGAGTTTAACATTATTAAATGTCATAGTTGCTGTGGTGATAGCTATCGCCTTTGCCGCTGTCAATGCCGCCTATCTGGTCTGGGCTGAGCGCAGAGGAGCAGCCCGCATTCAGCGCCGTCCAGGTCCAAACATCAATGGACCTTTCGGCCTTCTGCAGCCACCTCTTGACGGCATAAAGCTGATGACAAAACAGTTAATGATCCCAGGCGGTGCTGATAAAATCCTGTTTATGGTTGCCCCAGTGCTGGCCATGGCACCAGCCATAATGAGTTTTGTCACCATCCCCTTCAGTGCAGGAATTGCCGCCCATAACATGGAGCTTGGAGTCCTTGTAATTTTCGCTTTTGCCTCCATGGGAGCCATGGCTATTCTTTTTGCCGGCTGGGGTTCACGCAACAAATATTCAGTCATGGCATCGGTCAGGGCAGTATCACAGAATGTCTCCTATGAGATTCCCATGCTGATCACGGCTATCACCGTGGTCATGACAACTGGGTCAATGGATCTTAAAGCGATCAGCATGGCACAGTCCGGTGGCTTTTGGCACTGGAACATTTTTCCCTCCCTGCACAGTCCATTAATGCCCATTTCCTTTATCATATTTTTTATCTGTTCACTGGCAGAAACAAATCGCGCCCCCTTTGATCTTGGAGAAGCCGAGAGTGAGCTTGTAGCCGGATTCCACACAGAGTACGGCAGTATGGGTTTTGGGCTCTTCTTCATGGGGGAATATGCAAATATTGTTATTGGCGCCAGCCTGACAACAATTCTTTTCCTTGGGGGATGGGATTGTCCTTTTGGTATGTTTCCAGGCGTATGGTGGTTCCTGCTTAAAATTTATCTGCTGATTGCCACTTTTATTTGGATTCGCTGGACCTTTCCACGAACAACAATCTATGGACTACTTAATCTGTCCTGGAAAATACTTATTCCTATATCTCTGTTCAACCTGCTTCTCACGGCAGGATTACTGAAGGTGTTCTAATATGGGCGGATATTTTAGCGAAATATTATATGGTAGTAAAAGTCTGCTCGTTGGAATGGGTATTACCTTCCGGGAATTTTTCAAACCTACGGTAACTGTTCAATATCCCTATCAGACTATCAAAATGTCTGCTCGGTTTCGTGGACACATCGAACTCATTGCCGATGCAGAAGGTAAACCAAAGTGTGTCGTCTGCGGGATGTGCGAGCGAGCCTGTCCCTCAGGTTGTATAACCCTTGGTTCAACCTCAGTTGAGGTTGAGGTTGACGGCAAGGTTAAGAAGAAAAAAATCTTAAGTAAGTACGAGCTTGATTTCACCAAATGTTCACTGTGTGGACAATGTGTTGAAAATTGCAATTTTGGGGCATTAGAATTTTCAAAAGAATATAATCTTGCGTCTACTCGCAAGGAAGATTTCCACTTTAATCTTCTTAAACGGTTGGAGGAGAGAAACGCATGAACCCTTCCATGGCCATAACAGAAGCGCCTGGCCTATTCACCGCTGATGGGCTGACTGGTGTGATTTTTCTCATAATGATGGCAGTAACCATTATTGGGGGGATCATAGCCTGTTCTGCAGAAAGACTGGTACGCGCGGTAGCAGGTCTCATTGTCTGTTTTATCGGCGTGGCTGCCCTGTATTACTTCCTCAATTCACCCTTTGTCGCATTAATGCAGATGCTCATCTATGTGGGTGCTGTCTGTATCACCATTGCGTTCGCTATCATGCTCGCCGCCCCAGAGGAAAGTAAAAAGAACGGACCAGCTGGTCCACTCTCTGGTCCCCTGGGATTTATTACCGCCGGTCTTGTCACCTACGGTTTAATCGTGATGGCAATGCGAACAAAGTTCACCTCCCTTCCTAAGGTTAATGGCGGAACAGTAAAAGAACTGGGGATTCAATTTCTAACCAGTTATTCCATGGTCTTTGAACTCATATCCATTGTCCTGCTTATTGCGATCATTGGAGCACTGGTTATAGCCCGCGCCGGGAGGAACAAATAATGTCCCTACTTACTCTCTACAACAATCTCAACACCTTTCTGTATCTTGCAGCCATGTTGTTTGGTTTGGGGGTCTATGGAATTGTGACCCGTCGAACCCTCATCGGGATGCTGATCTCCTCTGAACTGATACTGGCATCAGCCTCCATTAATTTTATGGCTTTTAACAGGTTTACAGCACCCGACCCCACAGTGGGACAAGTTTTCACCCTGTTTATTATGGCCATAGCCGCAGCTGAAGCGGCTATCGGTCTCAGTATAATTATTGCAGTATATCGTAACTATAAATCAGTCGACACTGAAGATCTGGTCGAACTTAACGGTTAGGAAAAGGAACATCTGTCATGGATATAACAACGGTCAGTTCCGCTAAACTTCTCATAACGCTCCTCGTGCCGCTCGTTGGTACTCTGGGTGTCATGTTTATGGGCAAAAATGAAAACATCAGAGAAGGTGTTTCATCTGTTGCCTCAATCATCCTGTTTTTACTTGTCGCTTCAATGATTCCGACAGTACTTTCAGGGAAGACTCTGATTTTCCACATGTTCAGTATTCTTCCAGGAGTTACTGTCACTCTTCGGGCGGATGCCATGTCTATGATTTTCGCTCTGGTAGCATCATCACTGTGGACTATCGCTGTCTTCTACTCTCTGGGATATATGAGGGCTCACAACGAACCTGCACAGACCAGATTCAATGCCTGTTTTGCCTTGGCAATATTTGGAGCAATCGGGGTTGCTTTCTCTGACAACCTTTTTACTCTTTATCTCTTTTATGAGATCGTATCGATTTGCACATATCCACTGGTTGCCCATCACCAAGACACCGAAGGATACAATGGCGCCCGTAAATACATTGTTTATCTGACAACCACTGCCAAAGCATTTCTGTTACCCGCCCTGATTCTGATCTATGTTCTGACAGGAACCCTTGATTTTGCTCCAAATATATCAACGGGTATCTTCCCGCCAGATGTTAACCACGGCCTGGTTATCATGCTCTATATTTTCTGTCTCTTTGGTTTTGCCAAAAACGGCATCATGCCTTTTCATCACTGGCTACCAGGGGCCATGGTCGCACCTACTCCCGTTTCCGCACTGCTTCACGCAGTGGCCGTTGTTAAGGTTGGTGTCTTTTGCACCACTCGGGTCATGCTTTACGTCTTCGGCGTAGATACCATGCATGCCTTGAATCTTGGAATTCCTACTGCCTACTTTGTCGGATTTACCGTGATCATGGCATCCGTTCTTGCGCTATCCAAAAACAATCTTAAAGAGCGTCTGGCCTATTCAACTATCAGCCAGCTCTCTTATATCATCATGGGTGTAGCACTCCTCACGCCGGCAGGCATAGATGGTGGTCTGATCCATATCGTCAACCATGCCTTTGCCAAGATCACCCTCTTCTTTTGCGCAGGCGCTATTTATATTGCCGCCCATAAAAAAGATATTTCGGATATGGGAGGTCTGGGTAAAACAATGCCCTTTACCTTTGGAGCCTTTGCCATCGCTTCACTCTCCATGATTGGAGCCCCACCTGTTGGCGGCTTTGTCACCAAGTGGAATCTACTGGTGGGATCAATTCAAGCTCACCAAATGGGGATACTGCTCATTCTTATCGCCAGTACCATGCTCAATGTCGGATATTTCGCACCCATTACCATTAAGGCCTTTTTTGGCAAACGCCCTGAAGGTGAAACGTTTCAAGGTATTAAAGAGGCGCCATTGTCCATGCTGATTCCCATTCTTATAGCATGTACAGTCTCTGTCCTTCTTGGTATCTTTCCAAACTTTATGATGCAATTTGTTAAGGTGGTGACAGGATGATTGTCAATTTTATCGATTATCTACGAGACCGTTTAGAAACGGTTAAATATTGCTGCTATGGTGGTATCGCCCTCATAGTAATCTGGAGCCTGACAGTTGATACCAGTCATGCGCACACATGGGCCGAAAAGATGATACCAGGTTTCTGGTCACTCTTTGGCCTGGGATCATGTGCAGTCGTCATTATGGTGGCAAGGGTACTCGGTAGAAGCGGAATCATGACCCGGGAGGATTATTATGACAACTAATTTTTTCCATCCTGCCCTCATCATGATCATAGGAGCACTTCTTCTGCCCTTGGTCAGAGGACCCTTCAGAAAGCCCTATCTCTTTCTGATTCCATTATTGACCTTTCTGGATGTGCTCTATTTGAGCCAGCATCCCGGCACCTATGGTGTGCTCCAATTTCTTGACTGGGAGGTCACCTTTGGCCGGGTTGACCGCCTTTCCATGATTTTTGGTTTTATCATGTCACTGATGGCCATTATCGGCACCATTTATGGCATGCATGTTGAAGATGAATGGCAGCATATAGCGGCCTGGTTTTATGTTGCAGGGTCACTGGGTGTCATCTACTGTGGCGATTTTTTAGTGTTGTTCCTTTTCTGGGAGATGATGGCCTTTGCCTCCACCTTCCTTATCTGGTTCAAAAAGGATCCTGAATCACTAGCGGCAGGGTATCGATATATTCTCGTCCATACATTTGGTGGGGTTATCCTACTGCTGGGCTTTGTCCTCAGATATCAGGCTACCGGTGATCTTTCCTTTGTTCAGTTGAATGTTCAGAATCCCGAAATATATACATGGCTTATCATGATTGGCCTGATGCTGAACGCTGCTGTTCCTCCGCTCCACTCCTGGTTACCAGATGCCTATAGTAAGGCTACCGTTACCGGTTCCGTTTTCATGTGTGCCTTCACAACAAAGACGGCCATCTACACCTTGGCAAGAAGCTGTGCCGGATTTGATGTGCTTATTGTGCTTGGGGTTGTCATGGCCATATACGGCATTATTTACGCTATCATGGAAAATGATGTCCGAAAGCTTCTGGGCTGGGAGATTATCTCTCAGGTTGGATATATGGTAACAGGCGTGGGTATCGGTACGGCACTTGCCATTAATGGTACCTGTGCCCATGCCTTCGCTCATATTCTGTATAAAGGGCTGCTCTTTATGGCAGCAGGTGCAGTCATTCATTCCACAGGTAAATCGAAATTTACCGAACTGGGCGGGCTCTATAAAAAAATGCCTGCCACCTTTATATTTCTAGTCATTGGGGGAATATCTGTTTCCGCCTTCCCCTTTCTGTCCGGATTTGTCTCCAAGTCAATGATCATCAGTGCCAGCTTCGAATCACACATCCTCTGGGCCGGTTTTCTTCTTACCGTAGTTTCAGCCGGAACCTTTCTGGTTGCAGGGCTAAGACTTCCTTATCTTCTCTTTTTCAGTGAGAATAGATGCAGCGCTGAGACCTGGGAAAAAGCTGAGGATCCACCATGGAATATGCAACTTGCCATGGCAGTCGCTGGATTTTTATGCATCTTCATCGGTTCTTATCTTCCCTTTCTCTATGGAATGCTTCCCAACACTGAAGTTGCCTATCATCCATATGGAGCCTATCATCTGAGCGAAACTTTGCAAATTCTTGCACTTACTGCCTTGGGCTTCTTTTTACTGCGCAAATACATTACAGCCAGAGAAACCATCAGTCTGGACTTGGATTGGTTCTACCGGAAAGGTGGACAATGTTTTCTATGGACAGTAACCAATCCCCTACAGTGGTTTGATACTGCATTCAGTAAGGCATATAGAGTTGTCGGTTTAAACAGCCTGATGACTACTTCACAATTCTGGTCATGGTTTGACTGGAATGGAATTGACGGCGTGGTTGATGGAACGGCCCGTTGTGTACGTGCCATTGGTCGGCGAGTCAGTCTGGTTCTCCAACGCGGTCAGATTCAGCAGACAATATATTATACGGTTACATTTGCCGCCGTTATTCTTGTAGCTTACGTCTGGCTATAAACCACAGATTTTGAGGACCACCGGGAATGGATCAACTACTTATTAATCCAAATTATCCACATATTCTGAGCACCCTTATTTTTTTGCCTCTTGTAGGGGCCTTATTGCTGCTCTTTGTGAAAAACGAGTTTTTTGCCCGCTACTGGGCGCTTGGTATAACTGCACTAACAGCCATACTCTCTATTCCGCTTGTCAGCGCCTTTGACACCAGTTCAGCAAAATTTCAATTCGTAGAGCAGTACAACTGGGTATCTTCACTTAATATCCAGTATGTAATTGGTGTGGATGGTATATCTATCTTGCTGGTGATGCTGACTACCATGATCATGCCCCTTTGTGTTCTGGCATCCTGGAGTTACATCAAAACCCGCGTGCAACCTTTCATGATTTGCCTGCTAATCATGGAAACGGCTATGCTCGGGGTCTTTATGGCCTTGGATTTTGTCCTGTTTTATATCCTCTGGGAGGCCATGCTGATTCCCATGTACATGCTGATCGGCATCTGGGGTGGACCAAGGAAGATTTATGCATCCATAAAATTTTTCCTCTACACCTTGGCCGGCTCAATCATGCTGCTGGTGGCAATCATCTGGCTCTATAAAACCAATAACTATTCATTTTTTATCCCGGATATGATGTGGCAGAATTATTCACTCACTGCCCAGATCTATCTTTTTCTTGCCTTCTTCCTGGCTTTTGCCATCAAGGTTCCCATGTTCCCATTCCATACATGGTTGCCAGCAGCACATGTTGAAGCACCGACGGCCGGTTCTGTTATATTGGCATCAGTTCTCCTGAAAATGGGGACATATGGTTTCCTTCGATTTGCCTTACCCATAACACCCGAGGCAACAACATTGCTCATGCCGTATGTCCTCTGGCTTTCCATTGCCGGTATCATCTATGGAGGATTTACCGCACTGGCCCAACAGGACATGAAAAAACTGATTGCCTATTCCTCTGTTGGCCATATGGGCTTTGTCACCTTGGGCATTTTTGTACTGAACATCGCAGGAATGGAAGGTTCCATCCTGCAGATGATTAACCACGGTATTACCACTGGCGCTTTGTTCCTATGTGTCGGTATGATTTATGAGCGAACTCACAGTCGTGAACTGCGTTCCGCCACTGGAGTTGGCAAGTACATGCCGATCTATGTCACTTTTCTTACCTTTTTTTCCCTCTCATCTTTTGGTTTCCCTGGAACCAACAGTTTTGTTGGTGAGTTTATGATTTTAGCTGGGACCTTCAAACACAGTATTCCCTTGGCACTGGCGGCAATTCCAGGTGCAGTTCTTGCCGCAGCCTACATGCTGCGAATGCTTCAGAAGATAGTATGGGGGGGGACAGATAATCCTGATCAATCATGGCTGAATGACCTAAATTTACGTGAGATTATAACGTTATGTCCGTTTCTCTTTTTAGTCTTCTGGATCGGTCTTGGACCTCAACCTTTCATTGATCTTATGCACATCAGTGTTGTAAATCTCCTTGATCAGTTTCATGCGCATCAGGGTCAGGCAGTTGCTGCCGCAGAATTAATTCTTCATTAATTGAATTTAAAATAACGACCTAGGGTATACACATGCAATTTCTACCTGAATTAACACTGTTGGGAGCGGGTCTTGTCATTTTCCTGGTCAGTCTTGGAAAGACTGACGCCGACAAAATAAAAAGTGTTGCCATTTGCCTGGGGGCAGCAGTCTTTGCAGCTACGCTTGTAAGTTTTAAAGCACATGGGAGCCTCTTTTATGACTCATACAAGATAGACCTTTACTCGCAGGTTTTTAAGTGCTTGATTGCCGGTGCAATGTTCGTTGTCCTTATTTTGGGACGGAAACTGAAAGATATAAAAAACTCTGTCCATCCAGAGTACTATCTTTTTCTTTTTGTAAGTGTCCTCGGCCTCATGATGCTGGTCTCGAGCGTGGAGTTGCTGGCTATTTTTGTGGCCCTAGAGCTCTCATCCTTTGCCGTCTATATCATGGTTCCTATGCGTGATGACTCCGGAAACTACCGGTTTCAGATGGAAGCGGGCATCAAATATCTGCTTTTTGGTGTCACAGCAACCGGTTTCATGCTCTTTGGTATGAGTTATATGTTTGGTCTAACTGGATCAACTCAACTTGCGGTAGTAATGGAAAAACTTTCTTCTATGTATAATCAGCCAGCAGCTATTATTGCAATAATGATGGTACTGGCAGGATTTTTCTACAAACTTGCCCTCTTTCCTTTTCATTTTTGGGTGCCAGATGTCTATGAAGGCGCATCCAACGAGACGACTGCCTTTATAGCCTCTGTCCCTAAACTGGCAGCAGTTGCTCTGCTGATTAGAATTGTAAGTATGGTTAACGGTGAAGGGCAGGTCATTGTCAATATCCTGATGGTATGCGCTGTTCTTTCCATGTTTTATGGGAATCTCTCAGCCCTAGTGCAGACCGATGTCAAACGCATGCTTGGATTTTCAGGCATCGCCCATGCAGGTTTTGTTCTCTTAGGTATCTTAACCTTCCAGCTCAGTGGCTATGCCAATGCACTTTATTATATTATGGGCTATGTAGTCATGAACCTAGCCTGTTTCCTAGTTATATGTTCAGTTTCCAACAATGGGGAGAATGTTCAGATTAAGGATTTAAGTGGGCTGCATAAACGTTCGCCGTTATTGGCCCTTTCCTTGGCTGTGGCCCTTTTTGCCCTCGCAGGCATTCCTCCTTTTGTCGGCTTCATGGGTAAATTCATGCTCCTCACAGGCGCCCTGAAACAAGGCTATCTCATTTTGGTAATCTTGGCTGCCATCAATACGGCAATTGCAATATTTTATTACCTATCTGTGGTTCGTGTCACCTTCTGTAGCGATCCTGACAATAATAGTCCTGTGATCAGTGGCATTTTTACCAATGCGACATCTATTATTTTACTTCTCATTATTGTGATCATGGGTGTAGCACCACAAGGTTTTATTAATTTTGCCACATCTGCAGTTCAATCGATTATGTAATAATCGTTCCGACTGTAAGAGCACTAAAAAATAAAACCCTAGAGATAAAGAAACACGCCTCGTCGCAGAAAGAAACTAGCAGATTACCTTCTCTTTCGTTTATGTATGGAGTCACAACTAAAATTAAAAACAAAAAAAGCTCTTATTCAGTTATGAATAAGAGCTTTTTTTTGTTCGTATAAAAAAAAATATTATTTCTTCCCTTTTGCAGATGCCCTCTTAGCAGCCTTCAAAGGATTAACACGAATAGTAACGACATTAATTTCTGGTTTAGCATGTGTTGCAAAGTTACAGATTCCTATACGCCACTTCGCTTCTGGCTGCATATATGTCTTACAAAACTGCGTCCCATCTTCTTCTACAATCCTACCACAGCCAATACATTTATCAATTACAGACTTAAAATTTCTTTCACTATAACTTGTTACAGCTTGATTTTGCATCCTACCCTCCTGAATTCTCAAACAACTTTACAATCATATCAAACTTATTATGACAACTCATTATGAAACATAAAAAATTAAGCCAAGACATGATTAATATCAAAAATTAACATATTAACAAAACACCTTACTTTTCTCAAGCAAAAAAAATCCATGTATCATTTCAACAACTCTTCATACAAAACACAAAAAAAAAATTGACCTGTTATCGCTACATCCTTGTATTCAGTAACTTCTTGAGATAGAATGCATCATATATTTGCTAAGGTATAATTCAATTATCTTAATTTACACAAAAAATAATTCATACTATTCGTCACAAGAGGGCTCAGACTATGCCAGTTTATGTATGGAAAGGAGTTAATTCACAAGGTGTTAAGCGCAAAGGTGAAGTAGAATCTCCAGACCAAGCCGCTGCATTAGCCCATGTCAAACGTCTTCGTATCCAAGATATTATTATAAAAGAAAAGCCTAAAGATTTATTTGAAAATATAGCTATTTTTCAACCTAAAGTAACCGGCAAGGATATTGTAATCTTTACACGACAGCTATCCACCATGATTGATGCCGGATTACCTCTGATTCAGAGTCTTGAAATCTTGGCAAAACAACAGGAAAACTCAACATTAAAAAACGTTCTTACTGCTATCAAAAGAGATGTAGAAACAGGAACCACCATCGCCGATGCAATGAGAAAACATCCTGCAGTCTTTGATAATCTTTATGCCAACATGGTGGAAGCTGGTGAGACAGGCGGTATCCTTGACACAATTCTAGGCCGACTTGCCGGATTCAAGGAAAAATCGATGGCTCTGCAAAAAAAGATTAAAGGGGCCATGACTTATCCCGCCATCTGTCTCGCCATCTCGTTTCTTATCCTTGGAATTATTCTCATTTTTGTCATTCCTGTTTTTGAAGAAATGTTTTCAAGCATGGGAGCGACCTTGCCACTTCCTACCCAGATAGTGGTGCAAATGAGCAATTTTGCCAAATCTAATTTTATATTCATTTTGATGGCCATCTTTGCCATTATTTATGGTGTAAAAAGAATTTACAAAACAGAAAAAGGCAACCTTAAAATCGACGGCTTACTCTTACGAGCACCCGTCGTAGGTCCGTTGATTAGAAAAGTAGCCGTGGCCAAATTCACACGAACCCTGAGCACCATGCTCCAGAGTGGTGTACCTATTCTTGACGCACTCCAAGTAGTTGCCAGGACCTCGGGAAACAAGGTTATCGAGGGAGCCGTTTTCAGAGTTGCAGAAAGTATCAGCGAAGGTCGACCTATTGCCGAACCCTTGGAAGAAAGTGGTGTCTTTCCAAATATGGTGGTCCAGATGATTAATGTTGGAGAATCAGTAGGTGCCTTAGATACCATGCTTGCCAAGATTGCTGATTTTTATGACGAAGAAGTCGATCAGGCCGTCGAAAATCTCACTTCCATGATTGAACCCTTCATGATGGTCTTCCTAGGGGGAACTATCGGTACTCTTGTCGTCGCCATGTACTTACCTATTTTCAAACTGGCTGGAGCTGTTGGTTAACGTTCAGTATTAGAGTATTAGACTACAGCATTTTTTATTTTTATATTTCACGAAAAATACGTACCCTGAAAAAGGACAACAAGTTTTATTATTATTTAATGGAGAGCAACATGACCCTTACTAAAGCAGAATTAGTGCAACAAGTTTATAAAACCCACACCACTCTCAGTAAAACGCAAGCGACAGACTCAGTAGAGGCCTTTCTTCGTATCTCCAAAAATACCTTAATTAATGGATCCGATTTACTCCTGAGTGGTTTTGGAAAGTTTAATGTTAAAGACAAAAACTCAAGAAGAGGCCGTAACCCTCAAACCGGTGATGAGCTTACTCTAGATGCTCGAAGAGTTATCACCTTTAAGCCCTCTGGAATCCTCCGCGAGAAGATAAATAATAGTTAAGATCATATTTCTTACTCATTGGCACTTTTTCCCTCTCTAACCAGCGACTGAACTCACCTTAACCTCATTAGGTTTGTTGAGTCGCTGAGTTCACGCTCTCAGAATTCACGAAAAACGTTTCTTTGTTGTCTTTACCCTGAATACCAAATACACACTCATTTATTTTTTTGATTTCAAAATCTTTCGTACCATCAGCCGATTGACACTTATCAATGTCCACCTATCCCTCAATTAAAAATATTTCGCTGAATTCCATTCGCGTCACACCACACTACAATATTCATCCTTTTCTCGATGACTCAGCACCGCCTGCACTCAAACAATCATTTCAGGAGTTAGGTATTCTCCACCCTCCCATTATTCAACAAGTATCGAATGGAACTTTTGATCTGATATGTGGTCGGAAACGTCTCCATGCACTCAAACACCAATTCAATCACACAAACGTTCCCTGTCTGATTATTCCACCTGATTCTGATCCATATACCTTTTTTCTCTATATCCTGACCGACCAACAGCTTCAAGGGGCACTCTCTCCCATGGAAGCAGCCTTTTTCCTCAAATATTGTTTGGAAAAGATAGACGAGAAAGAAGCCATAAATTATTTCCTTCCTCGCCTAGGATTTAAACCACAGTCTACTATTCTCCACCAACTCATTAGTCTCTCAAGTCTTGATGAAAATATACAAAATCAGATTCATCATGGCTTCATCAGTGACAAAATTGCTATTGAACTGTTGGATCTCCCACCTGAGGACAGATCATCTCTCTCAGTACTGTTTGAACTATTACAACCAGGTACAGGAAAGCAAAAAAGAATATTAACGCTAAGTCGTGAAATTGCTCAACGTTCACAACATACGATTACAACTCTTTTCGAAGAACAAGAATTCCAATACATCCTCGCACATACAGAGATGAATGCACCTCAAAAAGTCCATAGTATCCTTGAACTCCTGCAAAAGAAATTTTATCCTCAGAGCAGTGATGCGGAACAGACCTTTAGAGATAGGGCAAGACGACTCAACCTTCCTCAAGGTTATGAACTCACGCACAGCCTTAATTTTGAAAAAGATGCTGTATATCTCACTGTAAGCTTCCCTGACTTGGGACGTTTTGAAAAGGTTTGGCAGGAAAAAAAACTATTCGTGGAATAACATACAGAAAGGAGGGAAGAAAACATTGAAATGAAATTGATGACGGACTCAGGAAGAATGATAGTGAATATCCCCTTCAATCATTATATCCTCACCGAGTCGCCTGTATCGGACATTTTGCAGGCGGAGGGCATCATCACAACCGGATATATCTACACCCTCAACAACCGGGGAACCAGAACTACCGGCAAAAATAGGGGCAATAAAGAAATTCACATGATCTATCAGTTGCTGACTCAAAAAAGAACCATGAACAGTGGCTCCTCCTTCAACAAGAAGCGATGTAATCCCTGCTCGGGCAAGAAGCGATAACATCTCACGAAGATCAACCCTGCCATCAGTGCCACATTTAATTTGGTGGATAACAACCTTCCCTGTCTTACTGAACCTTTTAATTTTATCAGGACTGACCTCCGATCCACAAAATATCCAGGTGGGGGCCAATGAATCGAGATGAAGCAGTCGAGCAGCCTCTGAGATAGTCAAATGGGTATCCAGGATGACCCGGATGGGATCTCTCCCCTTGCCACGTGGCAAACGAGTGGTGAGAGAGGGGTCATCTACCATAACCGTTTGCCTGCCCACCAAGATCGCATCCAGCCGATCACGCAGGCAATGAGTCTTGCGCAATGATTCTGGCCCTGTTATCCAGCCACTCTGATTCGGCTGATAACTGATGTGTCCATCAAGACTCATCCCTGCCTTCATCACTACCCAAGGCAAACCTTGGGTGATATATTTAATAAAAGGACGATTAAGCAGACGACATTCAGCTGCCAGGATGCCACTGAGCACCTCAAGCCCCTGACTTTGCAGAAATCTAATACCACCCCCATCAACCAGAGGATTGGGATCTTCCATCCCCACCACCACCCTCCTGATACCACTGGCAACGATCGCCCGGGTGCAGGGTGGTGTCCGTCCAGTATGATTACAGGGCTCCAGAGTTACATAAAGGGTGGCACCTGAGGCCAATGCCCCAGCCTTGCGCAAGGCATGTATTTCCGCATGAGGAGTCCCTGCCTTTTTATGATAGCCTTTGGCAATTACCTTCTGATCACAGACAACAACCGCTCCCACACAGGGGTTGGGAGAGGTGCGGCCCATCCCTTTACGCGCCTCTTTGAGGGCCAGCCCCATATAATAGTAATCTTGCTCAGATGCCAGCACTTACGCCTCTTTGGTATCTCTGGCATCAACCAGTGTCTTCAACTCATCGACGAACTCACTGACATCCTTAAACTGTCGATACACTGAGGCAAAACGGACATAGGCAACCTCATCAAGATCAGCAAGATCCTCCATCACCCACTCACCAATCACCTCAGACGAAACCTCCTTTGACCCCAGATCCTGGAGTTTCTTTTCGATCTCATCAACAAAGGCATCGATATCATCACAACTTACTGGTCTTTTTTCACAGGCTTTTTCAAGTCCGACAACCATTTTCTGCCGATCCCAGGCTTCACGCCGCCCATCTTTCTTCACCAATACCGGCATCATCACTTCCAGCCGCTCATAAGTGGTAAAACGCTGGTTACAGGCCAGACAAGACCGACGACGCCTGGTAATGGTACTCTCTTTATTCAAACGAGAATCAATAACCTTGTTATCAAGGTGACCACAATAAGGACACTTCATAGTTTCACCGATTTATACAGGGTCAACAATGGCAGAAAGAGGGAACTTTGCGCACAGCTCACGTACTTCCTGACGCACCTGAGCGATCGTCTGCTGATCACGTTTAGTAATAACGCGCTCAATCCAATCGGCAATGAGCAACATCTCAGGGATCTTTAATCCTCGAGTGGTTACAGTAGGCGTTCCGATACGTACACCGCTGGTCACAAACCTGGGCTTGGTATCAAAGGGAATTGCGTTCTTATTCACGGTAAGCCCCCCCTGCTCGAGAAGTTCCTCCGCTTCTTTACCGGTAATATCCTTATTCGTCAGGTCGAGAAGGAAAAGATGGTTATCGGTACCGCCAGAAACCAGTCTGAAATTTTTGGCAATCAGGCCTGCGGCCAGGGCTTTGGCATTTTCCACCACCTGAACCTGATCCTCCTTAAATGCCTCACCCATAGCCTCTTTAAAGCCGACGGCCTTGGCAGCAATAACATGCATCAATGGACCGCCCTGTATTCCAGGGAAAATATGACTGTTAAGCACCTTACCCCATTTTTCTTGGGCCAAGATCAACCCACCTCTGGGACCACGCAAGGTCTTATGGGTCGTTGTCGTCACAAAATCCGCATAGGGAACAGGAGAAGGGTGAACCCCAGCTGCTACAAGTCCGGCTATATGGGCCATATCCACCATAAACAAGGCACCGATCTCATCGGCTATTCTCCTGAATCCGGCAAAATCGATAAAACGGGAATAAGCGCTGGCACCGGCCACAATCATCTTGGGCTTGTTTTCAAAGGCAAATTGTTCAACTTTTTCCATGTTAATCTGTTCGGTATCACGATCAACACCATAGGAAATAAAATTAAACAGCTGCCCGGAAAAATTCACCCCACTGCCATGGGTCAGATGCCCCCCATGGGCAAGGTCCATTCCCAGCACCTTGTCCCCTGGTTTCAGGGTGGCAAAATAAACAGCCATATTGGCCTGAGATCCGGAATGGGGTTGGACATTAGCATACTCGGCACCGAAGATTTCCTTGGCCCGGGAAATAGCCAATGCTTCCACCTGGTCGGCGTAATCACAACCACCATAATATCGTTTCTGCGGATAGCCCTCGGCGTATTTATTGGTAAAAATCGAGCCCTGGGCCTCAAGAACTGCCTGTGATGCTATATTTTCAGAGGCAATCAACTCCAACTGATTATTCTGTCGTTCATATTCGAGCTTGATACTGTTATAAACTTCAGGATCTGTTTTTTGCAATGCGTTCATAGCAGAATTACCTTTTGCTTTTCCAGTTGACAAGCAACCAGATTTCTTATTCATGGGCAGATGAAACCGTCGTTCAAAACTGACCTTACATAAAATCATTATAACAAAATAATATTGTTATGGATGGTAAAATCGCCATAAAAAACCATAACAAATAGTCAGGAGTACAATATCTATTTCTAAACAGATCCTAAAACGAAAAAGCCGGCATTTCAAATTCACAATGCCGGCCAGTACTCCTTTTATTTAAAACCGCCCGGAGTCAACATTTACTGTACAGTTCAATACGACCCAGATGGCGCCCGCCACTGAAATCCACCGCCAACCAAGTCCGGACAATATCCTCAGCAACGCCCTGACCAATAACCCTTTCTCCCATACAAAGCACGTTGGCATTATTATGTTCACGACTCATTTGGGCAGTATAGTGATCATGACAGAGGGCAGCTCGCACATGCGCATAGCGATTGGCAGCCATGGACATGCCAAGCCCCGTTCCACAGATCAAAATTCCACGATCAACAGCACCGGCATCAACCTTTTCACAGACCAAGGCGGCAAGATCAGGGTAATCAACGGAGGAAGTAGAATAACAGCCCAGATCCTCAACTTCATGTCCTAATTCATCCACCAGTGAACGAACCATCTCTTTCAGGTGAAAGCCACCATGATCTGCGCCAATTGCTATTTTCACATCAAACTCCAGTATAACAGGCCTTTTTCTTGCCTATTTTTCTTAATCTTTAAAGCGCTGCATGACGATAACACCGTTGGTGCCTCCGAATCCAAAGGAATTGGAGATAGCAGCCCGAATCTCCATCTTTCTGGCCTGATTCGGCACATAATCAAGATCACATTCAGGACTTGCTTCCTCCAAATTCATCGTCGGCGGTGCGATCTGTTCTCGAACACTGAGAGCCGTAAATGCCGCTTCAATCCCGCCGGCAGCACCCAGCATATGACCGGTCATAGATTTTGTGGAACTTATGGCAAGCTTTCTGGCATGATCACCAAAAACCGTTTTAATGGCCTGGGTTTCACATCGATCATTTAACGGGGTAGAAGTCCCATGGGCATTAATATAATCGATATCTTCAGGAGACAGACCCGCATCCAGAAGGGCCATACGTATACAGCGCGCCGCTCCTTCACCGTTTTCAGGTGGAGCGGCGATATGATAAGCATCACTGCTGGCACCATACCCGGTTATTTCCGCATAAATCGGCGCACCTCGTTTCAGGGCGTGCTCCAACTCTTCAATAATGAGCATCCCTGACCCCTCAGACATAACAAAGCCATCCCGATCTTTATCAAAAGGCCGGGAAGCCTGTTCTGGTGCATCATTACGCGTGGAAAGCGCTTTCATGGCACTGAACCCACCAACACCAAGGGGACAGATTACAGACTCCGTACCACCAGTAATCACCATATCACAGGTACCATACACAATTGAGCGATAGGCCTCACCCACGGCATGGGTCCCTGCTGCACAGGCAGTTGAAAGGGCAAGATTGGGTCCTTTCGCTCCCAGTTGCATGGAGATATGACCAGAAGGCATATTAGGAATGGCCATGGGAATAAAGAAGGGTGAAATCCTTTTTGCCCCTCGCTCAAGGCAGTTCAGATGATTCTGCTCAATGGTCGGGAGCCCCCCCATACCACAACCGGTAATAACTCCTACCCGCTGACAATTGCTCTCATCGATGATGGCCCCACTGTCGTCAAACGCCATCCTGGCAGCAGCAATGGCATACTGCACAAAAAGGTCAAGGTGCTTGGCAAGTTTTTTCTCAATAAAATCTTCTACCTGAAAATCCTTTACCTCTGCTGCAATCTTTACCGCATAATCACTGGTATCAAATCGGGTGATAAGGCCGACACCACTGCTTCCGGCACAGATATTTCCCCAAGTTTTTTGTGTCCCAGTACCGAGCGGTGTTACCAGACCAACTCCTGTAACCACAACTCTACGCCTTGCCATGTAAACTCCCCTCAGGCCAACATATTTGTTTCTCACCAATACAAGAGGCTCTCGCGTTCCACGAAAGTCCAATTTTCATGCTTAATTCAGACTACTTAAGCTTATTAATATAATCAATGGCATTTTGCACTGTATTGATTTTCTCGGCATCTTCATCAGGAATTTCAACATCAAAGGCTTCTTCCATGGCCATAATCAACTCCACAAGATCCAGTGAATCAGCGCCAAGATCATCCACAAATGAGGCGTTGGGAACTACTTTATCTTTTTCTACACTCAACTGCTCAACAATAATATCGACCATCTGTTGATCTATCGCCATTTTTTTCTCCCATTTTTTTATACGTTAATAAAAACAAAAAATACAATCCAGAAAATCAATTTAAAACGTCAGGGGAACCATCCCCCTACTCTATTTACATATACATACCACCATTAACATGCAAGACCTGTCCTGTCACATAACGAGCATCATGGCCTAGCAAATAGGCAACTGCTCCGGCAACGTCTTCAGGTGTTCCCAACGCAGCCAAGGGAATTTCTCTTTTGATCTTTTCCTGAATTTCCTCAGACAAAGAACTTGTCATATCAGTCACAATATAACCGGGAGCAACTCCGTTCACCGTAATATTCCTTGAGGCAAACTCTCTGGCCATTGACTTGGTCAACCCGACAAGTCCGGCCTTGGCTGCAGCATAATTAATCTGGCCGGCATTTCCAGAAAAACCAATAACTGAGGTGATATTGACAATCCGCCCCCATTTATTTTTCATCATTGACCGAGATGCAGCCTTGGCACAAAGGAAGGCACCTTTCAAGTTAGTATCGATGACTAGGTCCCAATCAGACTCTTTCATTCTGGCCAGCAGGCCATCCCGGGTGATCCCCGCGTTATTAACAAGGACATCAAGAGATCCAGCCTCTGTAACTATCTGTTTGAGGGCTTCCTGTACCTGTTCGCCGTCTGCTACATTAAAACAGATTATATCCGCCCGTCCACCTGCGTCCTGAATCATCTTTTTGGTTTCTTCGGCCGCTGCGGGGTTCGACACATAATTAATGTACACATGGGCGCCCAGAGCACTGACGCGATGGCATATGGCACGCCCTATACCACGGCTTCCACCCGTCACTAGTGCTGTTTTTCCGGTAAGACTCATGACTTGCGACGCTCCTCAATTTTCGTAAGAAGTTTAGGTACGATCTCAAAGAGATCGCCCACCAGTCCAAAATCAGCCACATCAAAGATAGGGGCATCCTTATCCCGATTAATGGCAACAATGGTCTCTGCCGACTGCATGCCAGCCACGTGCTGTACTGCCCCGGAGATACCGCAGGCAATGTATAGCTTGGGGGCCACCGTCTTACCGGTCTGCCCGACCTGATGGGGATAAGCGATCCAGCCGGCATCTACAACTGCCCGGGTAGCAGCAATCGCGCCACCAAGTGAGTCAGCAAGCTCTCGCATCAGGGTAAATCCTTTGGCGCTATCAAGTCCACGACCTCCAGCAACCAGAATATCAGCTTCCTGAATATTCACATTATCCTCTTCCGAAACCACAGACTCCATGACCCGTACCCGAGTTGCAAGTTGCTCAGCCGTTGGTTTTACCTCAACAATGTTCCCTTGCCGCTCAGCATCAAAGGCCAGGGCCTGCATGACCTTGGGACGTACTGTGGACATCTGCGGCCTTGAATTCGGACAGACAATAGTCGCCATGATATTGCCACCAAAAGCAGGTCGTGTCTGCAGCAAAGCACCGTCTTCCTCGCGGATGGCCAGCTGGGTACAATCAGCAGTAAGGCCAGCCCCTAAGTTTGTGGCAACACCCGGAATAAAAGAACGGCCAATAGCAGTCGCTCCAGCAAGGACAATTTCCGGTTTATGTTGTTGAATAAGAGCGGTCATGATCGTGCCATAGGCCTCATCGGTAAAATGGGCCAGCGCCGGATCATCAATCCGGTACACCGTATCGGCTCCATGACCTATGAGTTGCTGTGCCGTATCACCGGTTTCAGAACCAATCAAGACGGCGGATAAAAGCACGTTACGGATATCCGCCAGTCTGCGGCCTGCACCCAACAACTCCAGAGAAACAGGTGCCAGGGCTCCACGCCTGAATTCGCAATAGACCCAGACCCCGGACCAGCTGGCAAGATCCAGGGAAGCGTTTTTTTCAGCCCCTTCAATCTGCAAGGCACCAGCATCACACATCTCCACACAGGAACCACACAGAGTACAGCCGTCAGCCACCACGGCACAACCATCAACAACGCTAATGGCACCAAAGGGACAGGCGCTCTCACAGATGCCGCAACCGATACATAGTTCTTTATCTATAATCAACATTTTGTTTTCTCCAGACTGAATTATAGATACGATTGTAAACTGTCAACAAGCTGCCCGATCTGCTCATCAAGACTTCCCGTAAAAACGGTACGTATACACCGAGCTTCCGGAGGAAAAACCTTTACAACCTGAGTTGGAGAACCAGGAAGACCAATAAAGGCAGGATCAGCACCAATATCAGCCGCCGTCAACTTTCTGATTTCCACCTTCTTGGCCCGCATTTTTCCTTTGAGAGACGGAACCCGGGGCTCATTAATATTTTTCACCACAGTCAGCAAGGCGGGAAAATCGAGGGCAAGGACATCATAGCCATCATCCATCATCCGTTCCAGAACCAGCCCTGAATTAGTGGCTTCACGTACCTTCTGTACACACGTCACATAGGGAATCTGTAGACGCATGGCAAGCCCTGGGCCGACCTGGGCCGTATCACCATCGATTGCCTGTTTTCCACACAAGACAAGATCAAAGGCGCCAATAACATTGACAGCCTTGGCCAGCGTATACGAAGTAGCCCAGGTATCGGCACCGGCAAAAGCCCGGTCCGAGACCACCACGGCGTGATCCGCGCCACAAGATATAGCCTGCCTGAGGACTTCTTCGGCCTGAGGCGGCCCCATACTCAGGACCGTAACCTCACCACCCAGAAGTTCTTTTAAGCGTACAGCCTCTTCCACTGCATGCTGATCATAAGGATTCATGATCGACTGCACACCTTCGCGGGCCAAGGTATTCGTTTTGGGATCAAGACGAACGTCCTTGGCATCAGGCACTTGTTTAATACAAACAATGATTTTCATATCATTTCCTTATCCGACCGTTCAGGCGCGGGTATACTCCTTGTTCAGTTCCTGTCCAACAACATTGCGCTGAATCTGATTGGTGCCCTCATATATCTGCAGGATTTTGGCATCCCTCATCATTTTCTCCACGGGATATTCACGCATATAGCCATATCCACCCATTACCTGTACGGCGTCAGTGGCTACCTTCATGGCCATATCCGTGGCAAAGACCTTGCACATTGAAGAAACCTTGGACATATTATTAGGATGGGCATCGATATGCCTGGCCGCACCATAGACAAGCGACCGCGCCGCCTCAAGCTGAATGGCCATATCGGCGAGCATATGCTGAACTGCTTGGAAGGCCATGATGGGCTTCCCGAACTGGACACGCTGTTTGGCGTAACTGGCAGCCTCATCAAGTGCCCCCTGCGCCAAGCCCAAACCCAACGCGGCAATCCCTGGCCTGGAAGAGTCAAGGGTCTTCATGACGGTTATAAAACCGGTTCCCTTGCGACCAATCAAGCGATCTTTGGGAATTCGGCAATCTTTAAAAATAAGCTCGGTAGTGGATGAGGCCCTGATCCCCATCTTTTTCTCTTTCGGGCCACAACTAAAACCTGGATCACCCTCCTCAACCACCAGCATGGATGCGCCACGCGCTCCCTTGCTCCGGTCGGTGATGGCCACCACTGTATAGATTTGGGCCTCACCGCCATTGGTGATCCATTGTTTGGTGCCGTTTAAGACCCACTCATCACCATCCAGCACCGCCGTCGTCTGGATGCCTGAGGCATCAGAACCGGCATTTGCCTCGGTCAAACCAAAGGCAGCAAATTTCTTTCCACTAGCCACATCCGGAAGATACTTTTCACGCATCTCTTGAGATCCGGCAATAAGAATGGGATAGATGCCAAGCGAACTTGCAGCAAAGGCGGTACCCACACCAATACACCCTCGACCCAACTGTTCCAGGGCCAGAACGATATCAAGACAACCTCCGCCAAAGCCACCAAATTCTTCCGGAATAGGGACCCCGAAGAGGTCTGCCCGAGCCATCTCACCAAGGATTGCCCGCGGGAATTCATCCTTTTCATCAAGCTCAGCCCGCTGCGGGATAATACGCTCATCCGTTATTTGACGAGCTATTTCCACAATCATCTCTTGTTCTTCAGATAAAAAATAATCCAATCTTGTCTCCTCCTGAGAAGCCGTTCATAAAAGGTTGCTCAGATCAATCTCTTACGAAAACCTAATTCATTCCCGTTAGTTCAAGATCAATACAATTTTCGAACAATCACTTACCATCTGACCAGAGTTGCGCCCCAGGTAAAACCGCCACCAAAGGAACAAAATAAAACGATATCACCATCTTGAATCATGGAAGCCCGATTTGCTTCATCAAGGGCGATGGGAATGGAAGCTGCTGACGTATTACCATATTTTTGGACATTTATGATAACTTTTTCTGCACCGATTCCTAAACGTTCAACCAACTTATTCAAAATACGGATATTAGCCTGATGTGGAATGACCAACCTGATGGCATCAAGAGGGATCTGCTCTTGCTCCAAAAGGGCCAACACAGCCTCTTCCATTGCCTTAACCGCATACTTGAAGACTTCACGGCCCTCCATAACGATATGAACGCCGGGACTTTCTGGCTGCAACAGTTCAGGATTACAACTGGCAGCAGTGTGCATATGGAGTAAGCTCCAGAGCTTTCCAT
>JAQVER010000105.1 GCA_028697885.1 Desulfocapsaceae bacterium | reverse complement strand
AGTGGATCTTGCCGGCCGCTCCGGGCGCCTTGGTACCCTTGGCAATAGTCCAGGCCCTGGTCTCTTTCACCCCCACCGTATAAAAGGTGATCAGTCCCAGGAGTTCATAGCCCGCCTTAATCAGCCGGTTTAATCCTGGTTCGCTCATCCCCATATCGGCCAGGAATTCCTTCTGTTCCTCCGGCGATAACTGGCTCAGTTCCTGCTCGATATTACCGGAGATAATCACCACGGAAGCCCCCTCACGGCGGGCAGCCTCTTCCAAGGCCCGCACATGGGCATTGCCTTGCAGGGCATCTTCTTCCGCCACATTGGCCACATAGAGGACCGGTTTGGTGGTAAGGAGACAGAGATCACGCAGCAGGTCGCGCTCCAGATCGCCATCGGCCACCACCGTGCGGGCCGGTTGTCCAGCATCGAGTGCCGCATGCAGTTTCTCTAAGAATACAGCCTGGGCCTTAAAGACTTTATCTCCTGACTTGGCCTGGCTGAGGGTCTTCTTCAATCGCTTTTCCACGGTATCCAGATCGGCCAGGATCAACTCCATGTTGATAATCTCTCGATCACGCTCGGCATCAATGGAACCGTCGACATGGACAACATTCTCATCTTCAAAACAGCGCACCACATGAATAATGGCATCCACCTGCCTGATATGACCAAGAAACTGGTTGCCCAGCCCCTCACCCTGGCTGGCCCCTTTAACCAATCCGGCAATATCCACAAACTCCATCTGGGTTGATATCTTGACTTTGGTTTTAGCAAGAATCGCCAGAGCGTCCAGACGGGAATCAGGCATGGCCACAATCCCGACATTGGGCTCAATAGTACAGAAAGGATAATTGGCCGCCTCAATACCGGCGGCGGTCAAGGCGTTAAATATTGTTGATTTTCCAACATTTGGCAAGCCGACAATGCCACAACGAAAGCCCATGAACTACTCCTAAAAAAGGATCTCCGTATTTCAATAAACACGCAAATCTTAAATCTTAATATTTCTTAGCATCAGCATCAGCATCAGCAACAGTTACAAAAAATCTTAAATAAAGTATTATACCCTGCGACCATGGAAAATGCCCCTCTTTTTAACCACCACCCCATCTCAACCTTCCCATGCCGGACACAATGACAGATTCTATTCTTATTCACAACTGCACCCTGATGACAGCACCCGATGCCCCCCTCCTTGCCAAGGCGTCACTGCTGACCAGAGGTGACACCATTGTAGCGATCGGCACAACGGACACCATGCAGCAAACAGAGACAACCCAGGCAACAACAATCATTGACGGCCAAGGCAAGCTGCTGATGCCGGGACTGATCAACGCCCACAATCACTGCGCCATGACCCTTTTCCGCGGCATGGCCGATGACATGGAACTTGCCACCTGGCTGACCAAACATATTTTTCCTGCAGAAGCATTGCATGTAAACGCAGAGATGGTCTATCACTGCTCCAAACTGGCAGCTGCCGAGATGATTTTGTCGGGCACCACCACCGTGGCCGATGGCTATTTCTTTGAAGGACAGGCAGCACAGGCCTTTGTTGACACGGGATTACGGGCGGTTGCCGCCCATGGGGTCATTGATTTTCCAGCCCCCGGCGTGCCGGACCCTGCCAGAAACCTGGAAACGGCGATCGAATTTCTGGATGAATGGCAAGGCAAACAGCCCCGAATCACCCCGGCAATTTTTGCCCATTCACCCTACACCTGCTCCTCCGCAACCCTGCAACGGGCCAAGAAGCTGGCAACAGAGAGACAGGTCCCCTTCTTTATCCATGTGGCTGAAAGCAACAAAGAACAGGAAATGATCCAGGCTGCCCGTGGAACAAGCCCGATCAGACACCTGAACGCCCTCGGCCTGCTTGACCCGGGGACAATCTGCATCCATTGCGTCTGGCTCGATGAAGAGGATCTCACCCTGCTTGCCAAGACTCAGGCCGGGGTAGTAATCTGCCCCCAGAGCCATCTGAAACTGGCATCAGGTACAGCCCCGGTGTCTGCCATGATCGAGCGCGGAATCCAGGTTGGCTTAGGCACCGATGGCTGTGCCAGCAATAACACTCTGGATATGTTCCGAGAGATGGATCTGTTGAGCAAGACCCAGAAGCTCCATACCCTGAACGCCACATCCCTTCCGGCCGGACAGGCGCTGACCTGCGCCACCATCAACAACGCCAAGCTCCTGGGACTGGGCAATATTGGCCAACTGCGGCCGGGATACAAGGCCGATCTCATTCTTCTCAATATGCAGCAGCCCCACCTGACCCCCTGCTACAATCAGGACCTGCTCGTTTATGGTGCCGGCGGTGCCGATGTCCACACCGTCATCATTGACGGCCGCATGGTCATGACTGATAAAAAAATATTGAGTTTCGACGTCCAGACGACCATGCTGGAGGTACGGAGACTGGCAAGACAGTTAGCCGGCACCCTGCACTGATCTATGTATAGACCTTCCGACCTGATAACTGATAGACAAGGGGAGTGGAGTTTGAGACAGAATTATTCTCAAAAGATTCGCAGGTTATCTACCAGCAAAAGAAGCTGTACCGAGGAGAGGAAGAGGTCAACGTTCCGCGCAGCCTATCTAGGATTTTCATAGAAAATATAGGATGTTGAGTAATCACTGAACTCAAAATAGACCTTCTTTTCATTAGCATCAGTCATCCCGTTCAGATTTTCGTCCAACACACCATATCCGAATCGATAGGGACGTTCTTGCTTACCATCAGTGGCAGAAGCAGTAGTAAGCTTATCAATCTTCAGAAAACGCTTCACCAGTTTGTCACCGGCATAGACCTCAAGCACCCCGTTTGTTCCCGTCCAATTCTGAACAGCCCTGCCAATTTTATTCTGCGTCTCCTGAGTACAACCACTCAGAAGGAAAAAGACAAGAAGAACAAAACATGCGTTTCTCATAAGTTTTCCTCTCATAGGCAACAGACTCCACCCGTTGGGCATCAAAGTTTTCTTTCGATATTTATTCTCTTGCAGTGAAGGATAATATCCAAAGAAAATATTTTTAATCTTATCCTTCACTACAGCTCTACACCTCTAAAGAGATGTTCTCTTCTCTAGCGGGAAAAGATCATACTTAAAATCCGGTAAATGAGTTTTGCCGCCAGAAAGTCCGCTGCCGGATGGTTTGGCTGCGGTACCAGACCAACTACGTCCAGACCGACAATCCTTTTTTCACTGGCCACCTGGCGAATAAGCCGGGTAAGCATATACCAATCGATGCCGCCAGGTTCCGGCCTCTCCACTGAAGGCATGCAGGAAGGGTCAAGGACATCAAGATCAATAGTGATATAAACAGTGTCACTGAGCATATCGAGGGCATCACCCGCCGCACTCACTCCGTGATAATGGAGATCACGAGCAAACACCATGCGATCTAGGTCAACCTTGCCACGCTCCTTTTGATCCATGCTGCGTATACCAATCTGCACAGCATCACACATCTCATTCACCCTGGTCATAACACAGGAGTTACCGTACACGGACTCTGCGTCAATGGGGTGGAGATCGGCATGAGCGTCAAACTGAACCACACTGAGCTCGCTGTAACGTTCTGCAGCAGCCTGGATCAGACCGATGCTCACCAGATGTTTGCCTCCCAACCCCACCACCAACTTGCCGTCACGAAAGAGAGGAATCGCCTGCTGCCTTACCTCATCAATCATATCGACCGGATTCTGCCGAGACAAAACCGGCGGCAAGGTGCAGATCCCCTGACGATAGACCTCAGAACTGGTTTCAAGATCAAACAAGGTAAGACGGGATGAGGCCGCCAATATGGCTTGTGGCCCAAGATCAGAGCCTGGGAGCAAGGTCGCTGTCCCATCATAGGGAATGGGCAGAACTATTATTTTGGAAGTTTTATATTCAGTATATTTTTTCGGAAGAGCAGCAAAATCCATTAAGCCACCACTGTTGCCACGAAAACGGCAGATACCCCTGCCGCAGGTTTAGTGTTTCTGGTACCCCTTCCATGCAGCACAATCCGGGTCACCTTGAAAAGAATTCTTCTCCATTCCTGCCAGAGACATCAATCCTATAAAATAATTTTATTGTACACCCTGAACCGTATGCATCGCAAGGTGCCATATCATCCTTGTGAAAATAAAAAGGAGTGACAAAAGGAACCGTTACACAATATTTTTCTCCCCACTCTGTTCCCCGCTCTGGCCAGTTTTCTTCTGTCCCGGTGCTGAGGCCAGGTTTTGCAGAATCACCAGCGTCTCCGGCGAGATAGATTTGAGATGCAAATCTGCCTGAGGATATGGAATGGCAATCCCCGCTTCCTTCAATTTCCGGAACAGGACAAAATAATAATCACTAAGCATACCTGACTGGGCGTGTATCTGATTCATCCAACACCAAGGTCTGATGGAGAAATCAAGGCTGCTGTCCCCAAATCCCTCGAAAAAAATACGCAGGGGATGTTCACCATCTTCCTTGGTAAAATGGACTTCCCTGGCCGTCTCTTCGGCCAGACGAACCACCTCTTGTGGATCAGCATCATAGGAAACCCCGAACGGTATCTTCAACCGACGCCAGTTATCTTCGTAGCTCCAGGTATTAACCCGGTTGGTCACAAGCTCAGAATTAGGGACAATGACATCTTCACCGTCAAAGGTCCTGACAATGGTGGCCCGAATGGAGATTTTTTTGACTTCGCCGGTGGTTCCTTCCTGCAACTCCACATAATCGCCAACCTGGATGGGCTGTTCTGTGAGCAGGATAATCCCACTGACAAAATTATTGGCAATGGTCTGTAGACCAAAACCCAAGCCCACACTCAACGCTCCAAAAATAATGCCCAACTGACTGACATTAAAACCGATAATTGAGAGAATAATGAGAATCCCGAGAACAAACGCGGCATAATAAACAAGGGTGGTCATCGAATGGACCGCCCCCGGTGTCATGGCAGTTCTCTCAGTTAAAAGACTCGCGGTCTTCCGGCGGATTACATTAAGAAAGCGCACCCCAATCAACAACAGGACAATCACCTTAAAGATTGTGACCAAGGTGATTGATGTTTCTCCAACGGTGACCAGGGGGTAAAACAGGACTCCCCTGCTCTTCTCCCATGTATCCGTCAGATAGGCCATCCCCCAACTGAGAAACCGCTCACCACTGCCCATCCTGTTCCGCAGAAGCTGTAAAATCAGTTCTATCTCTTCCTGTAACCTGGTAAGATCATGAATATTATCAGCAATACCAAAAATATAGCCGTCAAGATTCCCCGTTGTTCGTTCGACCTGCCTGGTAAAAGTGGTCATCTGGGAATCCCCGTTCGTGGAAGATCGCACCTTGTTGGTAATGGCCACCAGGCGTTGGGTCAGGTCAGCTCTCTGTTGAGTGGCCAGAGAAAGATCCCGCACCAGGACATCCTGTTTTGCAATGAGATCCTCGCTATTATTCGACCAAGTTTTCAGAAAATCAGAGGGCTTTTTCCCTTGCGACATCTCGACATAGGCAGCCAGCCATTCTTGTCTGAACAACACGCCTTTAATCGCCAGATCCAGGTTCATCTTTTCCTGAATAATGGCCTTTTTACGGAATCTGATCGCTTCCAGCAGCAACTCAAGCCGTTGTTTTTCACCCTCCAGAGCGTTTACAGCAGGGTCCTCTTTTGCCTTCAAAGTAATGGCTGTAAGCGCTTTATCCAGTTTTGATTCGGCGACCACACTCTGCTTGTTCAGATCCAGATACTCTGCATTCAATCTGGCGAGACTGCTTGAGTGGCTTTCGTTCCGCAAATCCAACTTTTTCTTCAGGTTCGCAATATCATCCCTGCTTATCAGTAATTGCCCAAAAACCTGCTCGGCCAGATTCCCCGACGCCTTAACGACAAGACGAATATCAGTCAGGCCCTTACTCAACTTCGGTTGTTTAAGTTGCAGAATGGCATATTCATGCTGGAGACGGAGGATATGCGCCAGCTTCTCATAGGCCTGAATCCTGCTGCCGCCCTCGGCTTTCACCATGTCATACTGAGGCAATAATACCGTCAGCTCGTCCCTCACTGCAGCAATTCTGGCCTCTCCATAGGCAAGACCCTCCTCATAAATCCCGAGTTGTTGAACAACTTTCTGCTGAAAAGAGACCATCTCATCAAATAAGGCCAGATGATAAGGTGGAGAACCAAGGGATGGAATCTGCATGGGCGGAATCTCCCGCCTGTCCAACTCGGCCTGCAGATTTTTCAATTGGAAGGAGAGCCCCTGAAACAGATCCAAAAGAGCGGAAAAAACAATCGCCTCCTGTTCCTCCTTCACCTTCTGCCTATCGGTCGTAATCAAGGCAATTAAGCCGTCAACCTGGGCCTGCCGCTGAGCAATAAAATCCGTAAGTTCTTCCGCACCCCCTTGATACAATCGTGTTTCAAGAGCAGTAGGAATGTCAGGCAGATCTGCGTGAGCAAAAGAGATAAGGCAGCAGACAGAGAAAAGCAGGGAGAGAAGAAAAAAACGGAGGAATCGCATACCAGCAAGTTCTCATATGAAAGAGGAAGGAACGGCACATCTCATCAGGCTGAAAGTCTGGAAAACAGGCTGTATCATTCCCACGCCGGAGCGTGGGAATGATACAAAAATGCCTTCTGGCCATTAACCTCAATAGCCAGAAGCATTTATTTCAGTTTAATCTCGGTCCATAACTTGTTTTTAAGACGGCGAACCTTGGCACTGGTGGCCTCCAGGGTTTCAAGTGTGGCCAAGACCTTCTGGTCAGGGAAAATGGCGGTAAGTTGTTTGAGCTCCGGATTGATAAAGGGCAGGGCAGCGGCATTAGGGTTACCAGCCCCCACATCATTACTGAGACCGGCTGCGTTTTTGCCATCCATTAGAAAATCAATAAACTGGAGGGCCAGTTTTTTATTCTTGGCCTCCTTAGGAATGACCACATTATCAAGGGCCAACACCGCCCCTTCTTTGGGCAGGATAAAATTAACCGTAAAATCCCGCTTGGCCTCCAAGGCATCATTACGAGCCTGAACCATATCGCTGGAGTAGCCATGGGCAACCCAAACGCTACCAACGGTCAACTCCTTGATATAGCTTGAAGAATTAAAGGCGGCCCAATACGGTTTTGCCTTCATGATCACCTGTTGCGCCTCACGCAGATGCTTTTCATCCACATCATTGACCGAATAGCCAAGATACTTGAGGGCTGCGCCGAACAATTCATCGGCGTCATCCATGACCGTCACCTTACCCTTGATCTTCTCCAAAATCTGAGGATCAAAAATGACTGCCCAACTGATGGGCTTGATCCCCTGCTCCTGCAGACGATGCTCATTAAAACCAATCAGAGTGGTGGTATAGGCATAGGGCAGAGAATAAACGTTGCCTGGATCATAAGAGCGATTGAGAAACCCTGGATCCAGGTTTTTGATATTGGGCAGGGCACCTTTATCCAATTTCTCAAGAAAACCCTGCTGAATCAAGGCCTGCACGGCATTCTGCGTGGGAACAACCAGATCGTAACCACTGGCACCAGCCAGAAGCTTGGCCATCATTTCTTCGGTTCCGGAATAATAATCCTGGACCACTTTGCAGTTACAATTTTTTTCAAAACCGGCAACCACCTCTTCCGACATATAGTCATTCCAGTTGAAGATATGCAGTTCTTCACCGGCAAAGACCGGGGTAGCCAATAACAGTAACAGTAAACCCAGTAAGCTCTTCATCTTGTTTTCCTCTTGTTGAATGGATCTCTTTCCGTTTCCTTTGCAGAAACGAAATTATTCGCCACGAAAAATCGCGGGATACAATCGTGATGCCCCGGTAATCACCACCAGGGTCAACAGCATCAACAGGGTTGACACCGCATTAACCTCAGGGGTCACCGCAATCTTGACCATGGAATAGATCTGCAGCGGCAAGGTGGAACTGCCGACACCCGCCGTAAAAAAGGTGATTACAAAATCATCAATGGACAAGGTGAAGGCCATAAGCGCACCGGCCAGGATTCCGGGCAGCAGCAGGGGCAGGGTAATCTCCCGGAAACAGCGCCAGGGCGAGGCCCCCAAATCCCGAGCCGCCTCTACCAGAGCCGGGTCCATGCTCGACATCCGCGCCTGCACCGCAAGGGCCACAAATCCTATACAGAAGGTGATATGGGCCAGCATGATGGACAAGAGGCCAAGGGTCATATTCACCATGATAAAAAACAGCAGCAGGCTGACCCCCATCAGGATATCCGGCATGGCAATGGGGGAGAGCACGAGCAACGGCAGGAGTCGTAACCGGTATTGATTCATTGCCATCCCTGCCAGGGTCCCTAGTATGGTAGCCGTACCGGTGCTGACAGTGGCAATGATCAAGGAGTTCATAGCGGCGCCCAGCATCTCTCGATTATGAAAAAGTTTTCCGTACCACTTCCAGGTAAAGCCGACCCACTCTGCATTTAATCTTGAGTCATTAAACGAGAAGACTACCACAATCACCAGCGGCAGATAGAGGAAGAGATAGACAAGTCCGGCACTGACCCACAGAAGCACGTTTTTTTTCTGCATTATCGCCCCTCACGTCGTCTGCCAAGCCGGGAGCCCAACAAAACTACGGCCACTGCGGTCACGGTCAGCACCATGGACAGGACACTGCCAAAAGGCCAGTCACGGGACTCCATAAACTGCTGCTTGATAACATTACCAATCATGATCCCGTTGGTGCCCCCAAGCAGATCAGGGATGGCAAACATGCCAAGGACCGGAATAAAAACCAGGATCGAGCCGGCGGTGATACCGGACAGGGACAAAGGCCAGGTGATGAGCCAGAACCGCCGCCACTTCCCGGCACCTAGGTCTTGGGCCGCATCGAGCAGATCAAGATCATGTTTTTCGAGATTCGCATACAAAGGCAGAACCATAAAAGGCAGATGCACATAGACCAGACAGACAAGCATCGCGGTCGGACTGTACATGAGGGTGACCGGTCCGGCACCGACGAGCTCAAGGGCTCCATTGAGCATCCGGGTCAAGGCCCCGGCCGGACTGAAGATGATCATCCATGCATAGATACGGACCAGAAAATTACTCCAGAAAGGCAGGATCACCAGCAGCAGGAGGAGATCACGATTTTTATGACCACTGCGGGCGATCATCAGGGCCAAGGGATAGCCCATGATCATGCAGAGCAGGGTGGTGGTCACGGCATATCCTATGGATTTCAGGAAGAGCCGCAGATAAATATCTGTTTCCAACAGACGCTGCCAGTTCTCCAGAGTCAGGTCCAGGGTCAGGCGCCCACCCTCATGAAGATACCAGGGCGCCAGCCCACCATATTCCCCGGCATAACGAAAGGTGGCAAAAAACATGAGAAAGGTCGGTGCCGCAAAGAATATCAACAGATATGCCATGGGCGGAAGAGACAAGAGATACTTGTACCAGGCTTTTCCCTGCATGGTCTTAGTCCAGCACCAGATGGCCGGCATCACATGACCAGGCGACCTCAACGGAATCACCGACCTCAAAGAAATTGGTCCGTCCGGACGCAGAATTGGCCAACAGGGCCTCAAGCAGAAGACCATTGGCCAGGGAAACAATATAGACCGTCACATCTCCCAGATAGAGCATATCATGGACAGAACCCCTAAAAAGGGATTCATCCTCTTTAGGACTTACAGTGGCGGCCAGACGAATTTTTTCAGGGCGCAGGGTCAGGGCACAACGACTGCCAGCGACACATTTTGTCTCTGACCTGCATACATGCACCATTCCCAGCCCATCCAGATCTACCGTCACACAGTCCCCCTGCTGCTCGCGCACATACCCTTCCAGCAGATTGCATTTTCCGATAAAATCAGCAACGAAACGACTGTTGGGGAATCCGTACAACCGTTCAGGCACATCCACCTGGACAATCCTGCCCTGATCCATCACCGCAATCCGGTGCGACAGAGCCAGGGCCTCACCTTGATCATGGGTCACATAGATAAAGGTAATCCCGATATCCTTCTGGAGGTTGATGAGCTCAATCTGCATCTGTTCACGCAACTTGGCATCAAGCGCCGACAAAGGCTCATCCAAGAGCAACAACCGGGGACGGTTCACCAGGGCCCGGGCAATGGCAATGCGCTGTTTCTGGCCACCGGACAAGGCATCTGGATAGTGCCTGGCCTTATCGGGCAGACGCACATTTTCAAGGGCCTCTGCCACTCGGGCCTGAATATCTTTTTTGGGACAACCTGCCATCCGTAGGGGAAAACCGATATTCTCGGCCACGGTCATATGGGGAAAGAGGGCGTAATTCTGAAATATGGTATGCAGGGGACGCTGCTCGGGGGGGGCCGAAGTAATACTTTTTCCATCAAGGAGGATATCGCCGCCATCCGGTTGATCAAACCCGGCAAGAAGACGTAACAAGGTTGTTTTTCCACATCCAGACGGCCCAAGCAGGGTAAAAAACTCCCCTGCTTCAATGTGTAGGGAAACCTTATCCAGGGCAACGAAGTCATCGAAGTGGCGCGAGACATCTACTATTTCCAGCAAGGCGGTGATCTCCATTACTGCCTAACACGATATCATATCCCCTTGCCCCTAAAGAAATGAAGAGGCAGGATAAAGCCCAGAACCAGCCAGAAAACAACATGCAGCTAGAAAAGCCCCTTCTGTTTTCTCAGCGGATACCTGCGTATTTTCATAGCAGATAAGAGCATAAAAAGCAAGCGGCCCGAGGGTTTCCCCTCGGGCCGCTTGCTTGCAAAAAAAACATACTGCCAAGTTCCTCAATGCAAGGAACGGGTACCTACAACTCCTAAATCTGTTTCACTTTTCTGTTCAGCAAGTCCAGTTGGGCCGAGACGGAAACATCACGCGAGATACGGTCCGTGACCACTTTAATAGAATGAAGCACAGTTGCATGATCCCTGCCAAAGGCCTTACCTATATCCGCAAGTGACTCCTGAGTATGCCGTCGGCTCAGATACATGGCAACCTGCCGTGGAAAGACGATGCCTTTTTTACGGGTTCGTGACTGCATATCCTTGACACTGACATTGAACTGGCTACTGACAAACTCACCAATCGACATCGCTGAGAGATTTTTCGGCACCCCAACAATCCCTTCCACCACTTCACGGACAAGGGCCATCTCAACCTCACCACCCATCAGGGCAGACTTGGCTCGAATTGCAAGAATAGCTGATTCAATCTGCCGGACATCACCCTTGATGTGTTGAGCCAGATAGGCGATAAACTCCTCATCCAGTAAAAGCCCCTGCGACTCTGCTTTCTTATGCACAATGCGGTAGCGGGTCTGAATGTCCGGTGCTTCGATAGTAGTTACCAGCCCGGAAGTCATCCGTGAGCGAAATTCATCATCAATACCATTTAGTTCCCGGGGCCCACTGTTCGCTGTAAGAATGACTCTTTTTCCACCTTTAATCAGGGAATCGAGAAGTTCGTTCAACTCCTCCTGAGTCTTTTTCTTACCGGTCAGAGAATGGACATCTTCCACCAGCAGGATATCACAATGATCATGATATTTACGTTTAAAATGATCCATGCTATTGGCTTGAATATTACGCACCATTTCGGCCGAGAATTGCTGGGCGGTTAAATAATGAAGCCGGGCCGCAGGAGAGGTAGATAGAATCTGATGGGCGACCGCATGGGTCAGATGACTCTTACCAAGTCCGGTAGAGCTGTTGATGTACAGACAGGGGCCAACTGTATCAGTACCTGCCACCATTGACTTACATGCCGACAGGGCCAGGAGGTTACTGTCACCTGCCATAAACTCATCAAAGATATAACGGGGATGCAGTGAGCGGACCGACGACCTAGCGTCTGGGATATGAGGCAGACGTAACTGACTCGCCTGCGGAGAGGCTGGAAGGGCCTTCTGTTCTGCCTCACACAAAACAACCTGCCTCCTCTGGCTGCCATCTAGTGCATGCACCTTATCCTGAAT
>JAQVER010000104.1 GCA_028697885.1 Desulfocapsaceae bacterium | reverse complement strand
CTGGATCCAGTTCTTCACCCCGGCCGAGGAGGAGGATATCCGGCAGCAGTATCAGTGCTCTCTGGAGGCCATGGCCAAGTTTCGGCTCAACGTTCATGCCGATCAGGCCATTAGTCGCCTCCAGGCCGGCCTGGTGCCTGAGGAGGTGTGGGAGGAGCTCTCCCTGCGCTGTCAGGACTGTGCCGGTTGTGCCTATGTCTGCCCCACCTGCACCTGTTTCACCATCAGCGACCGCAGAAGCGACGAGCAATCCGGAGTGCGGCTGCGCAGTTGGGATGCCTGCACTTTCGGGGGCTTCACCCGCATGGCTGGTGGCCACAATCCGGTGAACCCGAGGACCGGCGCCATCCGCCAGCGTTTCATGCACAAGTTGAACTACGACGTTACCCAATACGGTCGCCCCAGTTGTGTCGGCTGCGGCCGCTGCGTCGGTATCTGCTTCGGCGGCGTTGATATCGTTCGCTTCATCGGCATGGCCGGCGAAGATTAAAGGAAAGAGCCCCGGAAAAAAGGAAACAACCAGACAGCCATGCAGACCAAGCGTACAGAAGACTATCTCCCCAAGGCGGCAGTGATCAGAAAAATCACCGTTGAAAACTCCCAGATCAAGACCTTTGAACTGGCCTTTGCCGATGAGGAGAGCAACCGCTCCTTCCACTACTTGCCGGGCCAGTTCATGATGGTTTCGGTGCCGCATCATGGCGAGGCGCCGATCTCCTTCTCCTCAACCCCGACCCGACTTGGTACCATTCAGCTGAGCGTGCGGCGGGCAGGCGCCTTGACCGCATTCATGCACACCATGGAGGCCGGCGACCAGATCGGCCTGCGGGGCCCATACGGCAAGCCCTTCCCCAGGGCGAACTTGGAAGGACGGCACCTGCTCTTCATTGCCGGCGGGATCGGGCTGGCGCCGCTGCGGTCGGTGATAAACTACTGCCTTGATCGGGAGGCAGCCTTTCCCCGCCTCACCATCCTCTACGGCAGCCGCCTGCCTTCCGACATTGCCTTCCATACCGACCTGGCGGCCTGGCGCAATCATCCGCGTATTTCCTGTTTCCTCACTGTGGATGCAGCTGAGCCGGGCTGGGACGGAGCGGTGGGACTGGTGACGGCCCTGCTTGATCGTGCCGATATCGACCCGGCCGCTACCACTGCTCTGGTCTGCGGACCACCGATGATGATCGGTGCCACCCTGAAGGAACTTTCCGGCCGCGGTTTTGCTGATGACAATATCCTCACTACCATGGAGCGTCACATGAAATGCGGCATTGGGGTTTGCCGCCACTGCCACATGGACTCTAAACTGGTTTGCGTCGACGGGCCGGTGTTCAGCCGCGCCCAACTACTGCAGCTTGATGTGGCGGAGGTGCAGTCATGAACGGGAAGGCCTGCCGCGTCACCTTTCTGCCGATCGGCAAAGAGATCGATGTCCCGGAAGGGATCTCAATCATCAAGGCGGCCCGGGCCGCCGGTATCCACATCAACGCCTCCTGCGGTGGTGCCGGGATCTGCGGCAAGTGCCGGGTCATCATCGAGCAAGGCACAGTCGATGGCGGCATTAGCGAAAAACTATCGGAGGCCGACCGGGCCGCGGGATACCGGCAGGCCTGCACCGCCAGGGCCGCCGGCGACGTTACGATCCGGGTGCCGGAGGAGTCCGGTCTGGCCAAGGGTGGGCTTACCACTGAGGTGTCGGTGCGAAACCGCGCCAGCATGCACGTTTACGACATGCAAAGCCTCCGTCAGGAAGGGATATTCCTGCCTCCGGTGGAAAAACTGGTGCTGGAACTGCCACCGCCGAGCATCCTTGACAACATGGCCGATGCCGGCCGACTCGTTCAGGGTCTGGCCAACCAGTACAACGAGCACCAGCTCACCATTACCCTGCCGGTGCTTAAGAAGCTGCGCCGTGTGCTTCGGGAAAAGGACTTTCTGGTCACTGTCACTCTGTCCCGACCGGTAAACCAGAAGGGAAAAACCTTTGTCTCCAACGTCCAGCCCGGCAACTGGACGCACCGCAATTTCGGGCTGGCCTTCGACATCGGTACGACGACAATCTACGGCATCCTGGTGGACTTGAACAGCGGCCGGGTGCTGGCACGGGCCGGCGATTACAACGGCCAGATCGCCTACGGCGAGGATGTCATCTCCCGCATCATTCATGCTGAAAAAGATGAGGGCTTGGCCCAGATGCAGGAACTGGTGATCGCCACCATTAACAAGACCATCAGCCAGCTGCTGGTTAAGGCCAAACCGCCGGGCGGTGAACAGGGTGGCGTTGACCGCGACGAGATCAGCTCGATCACCCTGGCCGGCAACACCACCATGACCCATCTCCTGCTCGGTCTGGAGCCGGACAACATCCGCCGCGCCCCCTACGTGCCGGTCACCAGGGTGCTGCCGCCCTTGCGGGCAGCCGATCTCGGAATCGACTTACCCCGACATACGGTGGCTCTGCCTTACCCCTGCATCTCCAGCTACGTTGGAGGAGATATCGTTGCCGGTGTTATGGGATCGGGCATGTACCGCACCCATCTCCTCACCCTCTACATCGACATCGGCACCAATGCGGAAATTGTCATCGGCAACAAGGACTGGCTGGCCTGTGCAGCCTGTTCTGCCGGTCCGGCCTTTGAGGGCGGTGGTATTACCCATGGCATGCGGGCTGCATCCGGCGCCATCGAGGACTTCAGCATCAATCCGGAGACCTTGGAGCCGATGAACCTCACCCTCGGTAATCAGCCGCCCATCGGCATCTGCGGTTCCGGCCTTCTGGTCATCGTTGCCACCTTGTTCGAGCACGGCGTTATTGACCAGAGCGGCAAGTTCAATCGCAATCTTGGAACCCCGCGCGTTCGTAAAGGAAAAAGCGGTTATGAGTACGTCCTGGCCTGGCGCGAAGAATCCGGTACTGACCACGATATCGTCATCAACGAGGTAGATATCCAGAATTTTATCAGGGCCAAGGCAGCCATCTACGCCGGAGTCAAGACCCTGGTGGAAGAGGTAGGCCTGGCGATCACCGATCTGGAACAGATCATCCTGGCCGGCGCTTTCGGCAGCTACATCGATCTTGATTCAGCTATGACCGTCGGCCTGCTGCCCGAGCTGGATGCCGGGCGTGTCCTCTATGTGGGTAACGGCTCACTCATGGGCTGCTGGATGAGCGAGCTCTCTAACCATATCCGCCGCGATGTGGTGGATACAGTGCGCCGTATGACAGGTTTTGAGCTTTCCGAGGTGCCCCACTTCAAGAACGAGTATATCGCCAGCCACTTCCTGCCTCATACTGAGCTCTCGCTGTTCCCGCGTCTGGGCGCCCGCCTCCAGAATATTCCGGCCGTTAGCAAGGATTAATTAATCCGTCTGTGTGTTAATGTTGTCCTGAAATAAATAGGGGCTTAGGAAGCAAAATGATTGATTTCAACAGTTACGCCGCTCTGGTTATCCAGTTTTTCTCCGACCATATCTTGATTGCCATTGCCCTTGGTCTTGCCATTTTCTTTTCTCTGTACAAAAAACCGGAGACAACCATTAAGTTTCTGGCCCTCTGCTTTTTCTTTGTGGCTGTCTTTTACATGATCTCCCTGCTCAGTCAATCAAGTACTGAGGAAGATAAACTGATCCATAAGTCTGAACGTGCGATAAACGATTTTGCCCGCTGAGTTTGACAGAAGGATGTAGTCGTTTTAAAGAATGTCGCTTGGCTATTTTTCAATTTTCATCTTGTGTTATGATGGCGAAGGCGGCAGCGGCGGGGCAATATGCAATGACGGCAACAGTTTTGATTTGAATCGTAGCGGTACAAAGTTTGAAAACAACAATATAGAGCAGGAGGGGGCTTCATTGTCAGTAACGATGGCTCGTGGCTTATGTGCGGACGTGGCTCTTTATTGACCAATAATCCCAGTGATGCCTTTGAGATGATCGGATTATCCTGAAATTTTATATCTTGAAGACAGCCCCCGTCAGGTGAACAATTCCATTATAAAATGATAGAGCGACAATTGATGGAATAGTAACAAGTTAAAAACGATAAACAGCATAGTAATAATTTTAACTTGTTATACGATGCCAGACCGTCAACTATTTCTTCTTCCTGCTGAGGATCAACCCACTCGGCAAGTGGCTGAAACCGCTGATCAGAGAGACCAGAACGGATGCGAAATAGGGAATTGAAAGAATGCATAAAACTATGACCCAGACAATGATATCAGAGTTGTTAATTCCTTGTTTCATCGTGACCACGTATGCTGAAAGCCACAATGCTAACATGATTAACCCTTCTTCGCGGGCAGAGAGCAGGGCGCGGCGCAGGGCATGCGCTTGTTCCATCTTCGGGGTTCTGAAAAAGGGCTTGCTTTTGGTAAAGATCCCCTGGAGAATGGCTAAGGAGATGGTGTGGGAAAGTGAGAGACCAGCCAGGGCCGAAGCCGCTGTCTCGGTGATGGAGGCACCGACCCTGGTGCGGTATAAATAGATCATCTTTGCCATTTTGAAGGAAAATAGCATCAGCGGCATGGAGGAGAGGATCACCATTGGCGGATCAATCTTGAGCGGGGCATATATCATGGCAATTGACCAGCCAATGGCTGCCAGAGTAAACAACAGGTTCAGACTGTCGGCTATCCAGGGAAGCCAGCCGGCGATGAAGTGGTAACGCTGACCGGTGGTGAGTTTGGTGTTGCCGCTACCAAAAAAAAGGATACTGAAGTGATGCCGCATGACTTGGACGGCTCCGTAAGCCCAGCGAAATCTCTGTTTTTTGAAGTCAATAAAGGTGTCCGGCATGACGCCTTGACCGTAACTTTTGGCAATGTACGTTGCTTCATACCCCTTTTCAAAGATCTTCAGCCCCAGCTCCGCGTCTTCGGTGATGCACCATTCAGACCAGCCACCCACTTCCTCGAGTGCTGATTTCCGGACCATGGTCATGGTGCCGTGCTGAATAATCGCATTTCGTTCATTCCGAGTCTGCATCCCGATATAGAAGAATCCCTGATACTCGGCGTAGCACATGGCCTTAAAGAGGTTCTCCTTGTCATCGCGATAATCCTGAGGTGCCTGGACAATGGCCACTTCCGGTCGTGAAAACTGAGGGGTCAGATCGCGTAGCCAGAGTGGAGATACCTGATAGTCACTGTCGATGGCGGCGATTACCACCGCCTCCGCTGCGGTCTGGGTCAGGGCGAAATTAAGGGCGCCGGCCTTGAATCCCGGTAGGGGATCCCGGTGAAAAAACCGGAAACGGGGGCCAAGAGTGGCGCAATGGGCCTCAACTGGTTGCCAGATGGCGGGATCCTTGGTGTTGTTGTCAATGACGATGACCTCGAAATGAGGATAATCAAGGGCCGCCAGGGCATTGAGCGTCTCGATCATCATCTCCGGCGGTTCATTGTAGGCCGGGACATGCACCGATACAAAGGGCAGTTCTTCATCGGTCAGTTGGATAGGGGTAAATGGTCGTCGCCAATTCTTAACCCAGATGGCCTCGGCCCATTCATGGGCCTCAGTCAAGAGAACCAAGGCGACGCCAATAATCCCAATGATCATGAGGATACCGACAATAATGGCAGAGATCGTCAGGTATTGGTGATAATAGGTGTAAATAATCCAGACTGCGGCGGAGGCGGCAAAAAAAGCGATGATGGCCAGAAAGCTGCGTCCTCGATTCAGCAGACTCTTGCTGTCAATGAGCAGCATGGCAAAGGTGAGAATGCCGATAGCAATTGAGATCCCTGCCAGAAGACGCCATTCGGGAATTTCGACAATGGGGGCGGTAAAGGCAAATTTGGGTTGGCGGGAAGCGTCATAGACCCCCCAGTAGGCACCGACAGCACCTTCGCTTGCTCTTTTCCACGGCTGGTCAAAGGCCTCCATGATATAGTAGACGTAATTCTTTTGTTCCGCCTGCTGAAGGAAGCGGCGCAGAAAGGTCGCCTGGTTGGCAGGAGATGCAATTGCTGCTTTATAGGTGCGCGCATTGCTGGGCCAGCCGACCTCGCCAATAATGACCTCTTTGTCGGGGAATTTACTCTTTAGTTTGTTCATCGTGACAACTACATGATCAACGGCCTTGTCCAGTTCAACTCCATCCCAGTAGGGAAGAATATGCACAGCGACATAGTCGCAATGATCGGCCAGTTCCGGATGGGCCAGCCAGACATCCCAGGTCTCGGCTGTGCTCACCGGAACTGTTACAGCTGCTCGCACCTGATCTAGATACTTTCCAAGTTGTTCGACTTTCAGCTCACCTCGAAGAATTGACTCGTTGCCGACGATAACCCGTACCACGTTACGATAATTTTCCCGGGTCGTTTTGATAAGTTTTTTGATCTCAATTTCATTGGCATTAAGGTCTGCATTCAACCAGGCACCGAGGGTCACGTTCAGGTTATATTTCTGGGCCAGGGCAGGGATCTGAACCATATCACCTTCAAGCATATAGGTGCGCACCGCATGGGTGGTGTTGGCCAGCAAAGCCAGGTCCTGATCAATTTCTTCGGCAGTCGGCAGGATATGTTTGATGGGGTTGTGCTTGTCGCGCATGGGCGAAAATGAGAATCCCTGGATCTGGGTCGGCCATGGTGGCGCCTGCTCCGGACGGTTGAGAATCGCCCAGAATAGAATCGAGATTATGGTGATGGCGATAGCAATGAGAAAATTCGCTCTGGTCATGTTAGCTTGATAGCCTGAAGATGTTTAGGTGCCGTTATGATGAGCAGTGATTTATTTGCTTATTTTATTACGGCACCTTACTTTCTGCCCCATCGAAGAAACAGCCGGTTTTCTCCGGCTGTTTCTTCAGGTGACGTCTGGCAGAGAATAGACAATGTGCCCTAAAGAAATAACCATTTCATGGATATATTTCTTTAGGGCACATCATGCCGTTACGGTAATGTAATGTTTCAGTGATTATTAGACAACGGCTTTGGCAAAATTTCTTATTGTCTTGTCGTGATGATATTTAAAAAGTTCTAGATATCTCCTAATGAGGAGGTATCTAGAACTTTTTATCGGCATAGGCGAGCCAGCCACCAGCAGCAACAAGGTCCCGGTCAAAGGGATTCAGCTGAAAAGAACAGGTTAGGGGCGCCTGGGCGTGATCGTTTGAACTGGCGGTCATTTCTGTTTTGTCCAGATCAACTTGGATGGTGAGTTCACCGTGCATCTTGAAGAGTTGTTCTATATCCGCTGCCGGCAGTTCAATGGCAAGGATGCCGCAGTTGAACATGTTCTGCCTGAAGATTCGGGCAAAGCTCTCAGCAATGACGATATTGATATCATTTACTTCAAAGGCCCATACTGCATGCTCTCTTGATGATCCACAACCGAAATTAGCTCGGGTAATGACAACCCTTGCCTGTTGCATGGCAGGAGAGTTGATGTCAAAGGGGCGGCCATCCAGCAGCAGGTCCTCCAGAAGATGGGGCTTCATCGCAGTTTTGGTGATTTCAGTGAGATACTTGGCCGGGATGATTTCATCGGTATTGATATCGCTTCTGTCCAGCAATATGGCCGGACCGCCAAATGTTTTCATGGGTATTCCTCTAGTAACTAATTAAAATTATTTATGAATTTTAGCTCAGAAATTTTCTGGGATCAGTGATTGTTCCAGTGACGGCAGCGGCAGCGGCAGAGTAGGGACTCATGAGGTGAACCATGCCGCCTTTGCCCATACGGCCATTGAAGTTTCGGTTGGTGGTTGAGGCGCAGACCTCGCCCGCGGCAAGCACACCAGAACTCATCCCCAGACAGGCTCCACAGGTCGGATTGAGGACACAGAAACCTGCATCCATGAATATCTTGATAATCCCTTCTTCAAGAGCCTGGGAGTATATGGCAGGCGTGGCCGGGGTGACAACCCCTCGCACTCCATCTGCCAGCGTTCTCCCCCGCAGAATTTCGGCGGCATCTCTGAGATCCTCGATGCGGCCATTAGTACAGGAGCCGATGTAGATCTGATCAACAGGGGTGCCTTCCATCTCGCCGATATCTTTGACCTGATCCGGTTTGAAATTAAAGGTTACCTGCGGCACCAGGGTGGAGACATCAATTGTCAGGGTCTCCACATATTCGGCATCAGGATCGGAATGCCATTTGCTGAAATCCTGGACCGCTGCCTCAATGGAAGGATATTGATCTTTGATGAAGGGCCAGAGATATTCGGCAGTTACCCTGTCAGGCAGGCAGAGACCGCTGGTGGCTCCGGCCTCGACGGCCATGTTGCACAGGGTCATGCGGGCAGCCATGGTCATGGCGTCAACCACCGGACCGACAAATTCAATGACCCGGTCAGTGGCCCCATTAACCGTGAGCTTTTTGATCACAGCCAGGATAACATCTTTGGCCGTGACCCCGGATGTGAGTTTGCCGGTCAGGGTGATGCGCATGGTCTCCGGGGCCCGGAAGGAGCAGACGCCTTTTAATATACCGACTTCAAGATCTGTGGTGCCGACACCGGCGGCAAAGGCACCAAAGGCACCATGAGTACAAGTGTGTGAGTCGCCCATGATAACCGTGTAGCCGGGACGGATAAATCCTTTTTCCGGAAAGAGGGCATGGCAGACGCCGTTGGCACCGATATCAAAGAAATCCTTGATCTGGTGCCGCTTGGCCCAGTCGCGCATGATCTTACCCTGGGTGGCGGTTTTGGAGTCTTTGGCCGGGGTCACATGGTCAATGACCGCTTTGATCTTTGTGGGATCAAAGACCCGGTCCATTCCTTTTTCCATCAGGTCCATAATGGCGATGGGAGTGGTGATCTCGTGGCACATGACCACATCAATATTAAGGATCATATTCCCCGGCGTGGGGGTGTCACGCAGATGCGCGTCAAATATTTTGCTGGCTATGGTTTTTCCCATTAGTATGCTCCCGATTGACAACTATATGTATCAATTATATAAACAACTTCACATCGAATAAAGTGAAGACCTAAGAATGGCTGACATATTAGTCGAAAAAGGGTACTATTGCCATAGCATATTTAATACTCTTTCAGCCGTCAACTTGCATTGGGCTCAGCTGGACTCATTTTCCCTTAGAGGATTGTTCTCATATGTTCCGTATCTTTTGCTCTTTTTTTGTGGGCTTGTTCATCTTTGGCGTCACGTCACCCTTGTTTGCCGCCCATGGAATCTCCATTGACGGGAAGTTGAAATATCCGTCTGGCTTTCAACAATTTGACTATGTCTCGACCCAGGCGGTAAAGGGCGGCCATCTTGTTCTTCACGATCTGGGCAGTTTTGATAAGATGAACCCCTTTACCCTGAAAGGTACAGCGCCCCTTGGTCTGGAAAGTTTTGTCTTTGAAACGCTGGCCGTTGCCAGTCTCGATGAACCCTTTGCCGAATATGGTCTTATTGCCAGGGACATTGAAGTGGCGAAGGATAAACTGTCGGTGGTTTTTACCTTGAACGAAGCTGCTCGGTTTTCTGATAATAGTCCCATAACCCCTGAGGATGTGAAATATTCTCTTGAAATCTTGAAAAGCGATCAGGCCCACCCTGCGTACTCTTATTATTATCATGATATCGTGAAGGCAGAAATTCTCGATCCGCACCGGATTCGTTTTGTCTTTGCCAGACCCAACCGGGAGTTGCATATGATTGCGGCCCAGATTCCGATCATGTCTGCAAAATTTTATCAGAAGCATGGTTTTGAACAGAAGGACGGAGAAGCAGCACTTCTGCCTCCTGTTGGTTCGGGACCTTATGTGGTGACCTCTGTTAAACAGGGAAAATCCATTACCTATACACGCAATCCGAATTACTGGGCCACAGGGCATCCGGTTAGAAAAGGGCTGTTTAATTTTGATACCATCACCGTTAATTATTATAAAGATCAGATCGTCGCGGTTGAGGCCTTCAAGGCAGGAGAGTTTGATTTCATGCCGGTGAATATCGCTAAACAATGGGCACGTGACATGGAGGGTGGTCGTTTTACTGATGGAGCGCTGCTGAAAAAGGTGTTTCCCCATAAAAATAATGCCGGCATGCAGGGCTTTTTGATGAACACCCGGAGGCCGGTTTTTAAAGATGTAAAAGTCAGGGAGGCAATGGGGCTGGCGTTGGACTTTGAGTGGACCAACAAGTCTCTTTTTTTTAATCAATATACCAGGACGAATTCCTTTTTCAGCAATTCACCTCTGGCCGCTACGGGTTTGCCGGTCGGTCTGGAACTGCAATATCTTGAACCATTTCGTAAGCAACTGCCCGTGGATGTTTTTCAGACACCCTTGACTCCTCCAGTAGTAACGGGAAAGAACGGGCTGCGGAAAAATCTGCGCAAGGCCGCAGAATTGCTGCGTGATGCGGGTTGGACCATTCAGGATGGTGTTTTAAAAGATAAAGCGGGCACACCTTTTACCTTTGAAATCCTTCTGGTCTCCCCCTCGTTTGAGAGGGTGATGGCCCCGTATGTCAACAACCTGAAAAAGTTGGGTATTCATGCAGAATATCGTACGATTGATCCGGCCCTCTATGCTGAGCGGGAACAGAAATTTGATTTTGACATGATTGTCCATGTCTATGGTGAGTCTATGTCGCCGGGCAATGAGCAGCGTACTTACTGGTATTCAACATCCGCAGATATCCCGGGATCAAAAAATCTGGCAGGAGTGAAAGAGAAGGCGGTTGATGCCATGGTTGACAAGATTATCTATGCCCAGACGCAGGAGGAATTGACAGCTGCCTGCAAGGCCCTTGATCGTATTCTTTGGTATGGTTATTATCTGGTGCCAAACTGGTATATGGATGGATACCGGTTGGCCTATCGTAATATTTTCAAGCAGCCGGAAACCCTGCCCTTGTACTATGATTATATGCAGTTATTGATGAGCTGGTGGATGAAAGATACCACTTCGAGTCACTGATTCGGCTGCAGATGAAGACAATTCTGTTGAAAACTCTCGCTGATACCCTTGCCTTTGGCCGTTTTCTTGGACAAGTTGCTCAGTCTGGAGATGTGATCTGCCTTGACGGTGATCTGGGCGCTGGCAAGACCACCTTGACCCAAGCCATCGCGCAAGGGTTGGAGGTGCCGGCAAACGATTATGTAACCAGTCCCAGCTTTGCTATTTTTCATGAGTATCAGGGTCGGCTGCCATTGTATCATATGGATTTTTACCGGTTAGCCGATGCTGCTGATGTGCAGGATCTGGGGTTGGATGAATATTTTTTTCTTGCTGGCCTTACTGTGCTCGAATGGTGTGAGCGGGCAGAGGATCTGGTACCGGCAACCCGCCTCAAAATAAACATGACTATCGAACTCGATGAATCCAGGCGGTTAATCTGTGACCCTGGCGTTGGTGTCTGGCAAGAGCGGTTGGAAATCTTTGAAGTGAGTATGCAGAAATATTTGTAGAATTATTTACCAGCGGTGTCATATATGGATGTTTTTGTAGCTCGTCAGCCGATTTTCAATCGACACAGGAAAATTTTTGCCTATGAACTCCTGTTCAGGACCGGGATGTCTAATGCCTTTCCCGGAGTTGATGGGGATGAGGCTACATCCAGTCTGCTCTCCTCTTCGTTTTTTACGGTCGGTATTGAGCAGATAGCAAGCGGGCATAAGGCCTTTGTCAACTTCACTGAAGATATGCTGGTTCGCGGCGTTCCATCCATGTTTCCCAAAGATTCTGTCGTGGTGGAGGTCTTGGAAGATGTACAGCCAACCGAAGAGGTTATCGGTGCCTGTCGCGAATTAGTGGCTAAAGGCTATACCCTGGCCCTGGATGACTTTGTTTATGCTGACAATCTCATTCCGCTTATAGAAAATGCCAAGATCATCAAGGTGGATTTCCGTTTCACCCCCATTGAGCAGATCAAAGAGATGGTGGAAACTCTTAAAAATTATTCTTGCAAATTACTGGCCGAAAAGATTGAGACCTATGAAGAGTTTACCTTGGCCAGCAGTATGGGCTTTGTTTATTTTCAGGGCTA
>JAQVER010000170.1 GCA_028697885.1 Desulfocapsaceae bacterium | reverse complement strand
ATGCTGGAGGATGTCTTTAATGATGCCTTTGGCCGGGAAGTGGCCCGTCTGGTCGATGCGCACTCCTTCAAAGAGCGGCCTGCATCGCCGGAGGAAAAGATCATGGCCCGGAAGACCGCTATGTACGACACCTATCTCGATCTGCATCTGCAGCTTGACCGGACCCATCTCGAAGAAATAATGGGTCAGCTCTGGCGACCGGCCATCTCAGAAGAAGAGCTGCTCGCGGCCTTCACTCTCTATCTGGCCAGTAAAAAAGAGAAGGATGCCGACCTGGTTTTACTTTCAGCCACCAAGCGCACAGCCATTGAGGACTATTTCGAAAAATTCCTGCCCACCTTTTACGGACAGCAACTCATCGCCGGTCTTGCCTCCCTCTCCTGCCATTTCTGGCTTGATGTTCAGGGCTGCACCGGCCGCACTCTGGAGATCAGCCAGGGACGGCTGATTGCAATTGCCTCCGGCCATCAGGGCACCTTTGGCTATAGGGTTAATCCCTCCACATTTCTGCAGGTGGCACTGGGCAAACTCTCACCCCAGCAAGGTTTCTTTCAAGGTGATATCAGTTTAGAGGGCAACACCATGGAGGCTCTGCGCACCGCCACTGCCCTGGAGGAATTTTTTAAAACCTGGCCCTACAAGGCGGAATAACAGACCCTTTCATTCAAACCAGCACATAAAAGGACATACCATGAGAAAAAACTGGATCGCGGTCGATGATGTGAACGCCAAACCTTACAAGGAAACGGTGGCCCTGTTCAGAGAGTATATCAATCCCGGTCTGGTTGATCTGCTCGACATGGGCGAATACACCTCCATCCAGCCACAATCGGCACTCGGCGCCACCATCATTGACGGCAATGGACGGAAAATCCTCGATTTTGTCTCATCTTACGGAGCCCTGAATCTTGGCCACAATCATCCCAAGGTCAAGGCCGCCATCCTTGATATCCTGGTTAAAAACCGGGTTGATCTCTCCAAAGAGCTGCTCTCCCCCTATACCGCCTGTCTGGCCCATAACCTCAGCCTGCTCACTCCCGGCTCCCTGAATCGTTTCTTCTTCTGTAATTCAGGAACCGAGGCAGTGGAGGTGGCCTTAAAGCTTGCTGCCCGCTATTTCAAAGGCAAACGGCTACAATTCATCTATGCCGAGAACTCCCTCCACGGCAAGACCCTGGGGTCACTATCCGTCACCGGGGGCCAGAGGCTGCGGGAATATTTCCCTCTGCTGCCCGGTAAAAGCGTGCCCTATGGCCATGCCGCATCCCTGGAGACGCTGCTGAAAAACAATCCCCAGGAAGGCGAGGGTTCTGTGGCCGCCGTGATCCTGGAGCCCATTCAGGGCGAGGCGGGGGTGATTGTGCCGCCGGCGGGATATCTGCGTCAGGTTCGTGAGCTCTGCAGCCGGTATGGAGTCCTGCTCATTCTCGATGAGATCCAGACCGGCCTCTGCCGCACCGGCACCTTTTTTGCCTGCGAGCAGGAGGATGTGGTGCCGGATCTGCTGGTTCTGGCCAAATCCCTAGGGGGAGGCCTGGCCTCCATCGGTGCCACCATTGCCACCACCGAGGTCTTTGAGACCGCCTACGACAACCCCCATGACTGCCTGGTGCAGACCTCCACCTTTGGCGGCAGGACCAGCAGTTGCGCGGCGGCCATGGCCGCCATTGAGGTCTTTGATCAGGAAAATCTAAGTGAACGGGCCAGGACTCTGGGCGAGCACCTCCTGGCCGGGCTGGAGACAATCAAAGAAAAACATCCCGACTGGATCCGTGCCGTCCGGGGACGGGGACTGATGATCGGTATCGAGTTCAACGAACAGATCATTGACCAGGCCCACTACCTGCCCGCCAAGATTCCCGGGCTGCGCAGAGTCCTCAAGGAACATCTTCCCGGCATGGTGGCCGCTGCCCTGCTCAAACAGTTCGGCATCCTCGGAACCCTTATGCTTAACAACCGTTCAGTATTACGAGTCTATCCGCCCCTGATCATCACCGCGCAGGAGATTGACTATTTCCTTACTTCCCTTGACGACCTGCTGTCTCAGGGCCCCAAAGAGCTGGTGAAAAACCGGGTCAACCATGCCATTGGCTCTGCCGGCCTGAAATTTATCACCCCCTGGACCGGTTCTTTTCTTAAAAGAAAATAGGGATTCAATACCAGTATGGATTCCTTTTTCAGCAAATTCGCCCTACACCTCAGAGGCCAGCGGACACTCACCCTGATCCTGTTGGCAGGCTTTACCCTGCTGACAGGATTTTTCACCCTGCAAAGCCGGGTGGATAACTCACTGGCCGTCTGGCAATCCGCAGATGATCCCCACTGGCTGCAATATCAGGATTTTGTCGGCCGCTATCACATCATCGACCCCCTGATTGTCTATCTGCCCGGGATCGATCTCTTTGCCCTGGAAGACACCGCCGACGCCCTCAATGAAAAAACAGACGCCGCCACTATCCAGACCCTTTCCATAAAACCCCTTATGGGCAAGGAGGCCGGCCTGTTCTTTATTCTCCCCCGGGAGCAGAGTACTCCGGCTGATCTTGCCGCCCTGCTGGCCAAGGTGGAAGAGGTGCTCCAGCACCAGGGCGTGCGCTATCACCTGGGCGGGGTCTGGTATCTCACCACCATGCTGGACGCCTTGTCAGCCGGGGCCACCCAGACCTTATTCCCCGTGGTACTGGCGATTCTTGCCCTGGGCGTCACGATTCTGCTCCGAAATCGCCGCAACGTCTTACTGGTGTTGCTCTGTGGTTTTGTGCCGGCCATTCAGGTTACCGGCCTCATGGCC
>JAQVER010000103.1 GCA_028697885.1 Desulfocapsaceae bacterium | reverse complement strand
GAACGCCAATTCGATTCAATGGGCACTCAGCTATGATTGCCTGGCCCTTTTCAATCTCAATCTCCACCAGGAACCCGCCATCATTTTTTCGGATAATTTCACCCCAGCGCAGCTCATGCTCCAATCGTTTATAATGAGCCACCTCATGCAGACAAGCGGCCTGGGTAAGATTCTGGTCAAGGATTCTACGGATAGTGTTCCAGCCCCGCATAGAGACAAGCTCAAGCTGATTTTGCAAAGGAATACCGGACTGCTTGGCATAGTGCAGAGCTTGCATGGTAGTCGTCACCAAACAGGACAACCGTACCGGTCCCATACCAGCGCGACAGCATAGCCGAGAAGGTCTTCTCGATCTCGGCCACAACCTGACCTCGGCTCAAGCCGTATTTATCGACAAAAGAATTGATGATTTCGTTGTAATGGGTCTGCATATTTGCCGGATGTTATTTTTCCCTCCTATTATCTCTTTCCGGCCATGCAACGGTTTTTGAGGAATTATTTTCATTTTTCTCTGTTTTTATGTAAAAAAACAGTAATGTCCGGTTTGAAAATTGTAGGAAAGCATAAAGTTAAATATGGCTATGCATGAAACTCAGCAACCAGAATTGGTGCATAAACAAGCCTTGCGTTGAGCAAACATAGTGGAAGTTCCGGTTCCCAGAACCTCCGATTTTTAGAATTGGCTATGGCCGCTTAAAAAGACAAATAGGAGGGAATCATGCCTGGAGCTTATGCACATATGACGTTGGTCAACATCTTGCGGGATCCGACCCGCTTGGAGGCGACCCCTGGTTTTACTGATGAGGCCATCTCTGCTCTATTAGAGTATTTCCGGTTTACGGAACTTGGTGCGGTCAGCCCCGACTATCCCTATCTTGCTATAGGGGATAGCAATGCAGCACAATGGGCCGATGCCATGCACCACACTCATACTGGAGCAATGATCCAGGCAGGGGTTGAGATTCTGGAGGGCATGGAAGGGGAGGAAAAACGAAAGGGGTTAGCATGGCTTTTCGGCTATGCCGCCCATGTAACAATGGATGTGACCATCCACCCGATTGTTGCATTAAAGGTTGGGCCATACATGGAGAATAAGATGGCGCACCGGGTATGTGAAATGCATCAGGATGCGTATATCTTTCAACGGCTTAATCTGGGTCAGGTTGGCCTGTCTGAGCACCTTGATTCAGGGATAATGCGTTGCGGAGAATTGGGTGAAAGCCACAATCTCGATACCGCCATAGTTACCCTCTGGGACAAGATACTCCAAAAGAACCACCCGGAAAAGTATTCAAGCAACAGGCCTGACATCCAAAAATGGCATCATCGCTTTATGCAGGTTGTCGACAAAGTAGAAGAAGGGAATAAACTTCTTCCTCTTTCCAGGCATGTGGCGGTTGATTGTGGGCTGACCTATCCAGCCGCCAAGTCAATTGATCGGGGAAAGTATATTGATAAATTACAAATCCCGCAAAACCCTACGTCAATGGGGTTTCGTTCCTACGATGAAATTTTCGATATGGCGGTGGATAATGTTCGCGATATATGGGCGGCGGTTGCCGCCGGCACTTTCTCGGGTGACACCCGTTACCTTAACCAGATAGGTGAGTGGAATCTGGACACAGGCAAGAACGGCCAAGATGACAAACTTGTATTTTGGAGCTGAACGATGAAGATCACATTTTCGATGGTAGGTATTTTGCTGGTATCGCTCAGCGTGTCCGGATGTATGTTCTTTCGTACTGATGAGAGTAAGTCCTTGCTACCACTCGGTTCGGCCCTGACCAAATTAAGTTCAGAGATGGAATCTCTCGTCCGTTATCAGAACCCGCCTGCAGACGCTACAGACGAGGAGTTGCTCAGGCTGGCGACCAAAAATGATCCCGGCTTGCTTGACACCTTTCATGGGTACAAGATTCGTGTTCACTCCCAGGATAGGCATGCGATTCTTCTTCTTTGCTCAGCCGATGGCAAACGAGGCCTTCAAGAGGATCTTGGCTGTACGCCGTCTCTGGATCGTAACCTTTGGAAAGAGGATGCGGCGATGCCCTGTGATTTTTCCCTTTCAGTGGAGTTGGGGTGCCGATTGACAAAGTGACGTTTGATAGACGTTGTGTCCTGGTTGTTCTCCATCATCTAATCTTCACCCCTGCTTGCAGAGATGAAGGTTAGATAGACTAAAATAGAGAGAAGTGAGTATACTGAGTACTGATCTTTTGGAAAGATCTGGACTTTAAGCCAAGTGGAATTTGTTACGTATATTGGCCAGCAGCCTTATCAGGAAACATCTCAAGTTTCAGTGCCCATACCGACAATTAACCTTGCCACTGGCTTTCTCTAAAATGTTTTCCATAATTACTGTTAGTTATATTTCTATTGTGATTGAAAAAATAGCTATTCATTATTAGATTTATAGAAGAAGGAGGAAGGTTAGGTACCCTGTATTTATCCGTGTTGACTTTTTCTCATGGGTAGTATACACCTCGTGCAATGATACGGAGATAATATCTCCAAGCCCTTTCCAGGACTTGAGTCTCCCAATTCACAACCACAGCGGTAACACAGAAGTGGCCCCGGAAATTTGAACAAGCCGTTAAGTGGAAAATCTGCTACAAATAATGCCCTCTAATGGGCTAAATTATAGTGCAGAAAATGGCAAAATGAACGAGACGGAAATATTTATCAGCATTCAAGGCGAAAGTCGTTTGGGCGACGATGGCCGGAGACAAGGCACTGGCCGAATTGGCTCAGCAGTTTGAAGTGTATTCCAACCAGATAACGAATTGGAAGCAGCAACTGAGTGAACATGCTGCCGTGGTATTTGACGGGGGTACTGCTACCGAGCCGCCGATTGAAGGGGCAGCGTAAAAAAGCAGAAATTTCACTTGAAAAACGTGAAATACTGCCCAAACGATCGGAGACACCTCTCAGTAACAATTTATGATAAATATAACTAAAGTTTTGTATGCAATTTGTTTTTATGTTATGGTTATTAATAAAAAAATCCTGAGAAAAAAAGGAGAGTATCTTGATTGAAATTGCAAGTGTAGTTTTAGGCATTGTCTCTGTTTTACAAGGATGGAGAAACAACACGGACGATGCAAGTAAAACAAGGGAGTTAACAACCTTTTTAGATCGTTTAAGTGAAATAGATGAGGTTTTTTTTGTTTCCAAAAAAGTTCATGATCGTACTGAAACATTTTTCAAAAAAGTCCCTGAAACTTTAAAAACACTCGAGCAAGCAATCGAAGGGACTATTGCTCCAAAAACATTGGATACAACAGCAGGAATTTTTTTACATCATATATCCGAATACTTTGAAGATTTACCAAAAAAAATAAAAAAAGTTACTGATACTGATTTTAATTTAGTAGAAAAATCAAAATCAATCACACCTGATATTAAGAATAACATTATAGACGTTTTTCAGTTTCATGAAAAAATGTTATACAATCTTAATGTTATCAAAGAAACTCATGTTGAGATAAAATCGTTAAGCCCTTCCACAAGCCAAACAAATTATGTAATAGCACTTCAAACAATTCAGTCTGCGATGAAAGCCTCATTGCGGGAAGCAGATGTGATTATTTATAATTGTGCCAGCTTGGTCAGCTATCTTCATGTGGAAATGAGAAGGACAGTTAATAATTAAGGTTATTGATCTAAAAAAATGCTATTTCAAGAAGTTATCAAGAAAAGTAACGAATTAGAAAGTAGTTTGGTTGGCAATAAACTTCTAAAGGAAACTATAGTTAGTTTCCTAGATGCGTTATCTGTTGCGATACCTATTATCCATGAGCCTAATAATTATGGATCAGCTTTATCTGTTTTTATGATGTGGGAAACAATCCTGTATGAAAGTTACAATAGGGAATTTTACAAAGGTCGTTTACCGTATAAACTCAAACAAGAGAATAAAATTTCTGTTGATTTAATAAATGAACAATTATCGGTCTTTCTTAAGATTCGAGAAATCCAGCCATCTAAAAATATTGAAAACAAAATAAACTATTTTATGGTTTCAAACCCCATTGAAGCATTTGATGATGATTTAGCCCAAAGCTCTCCTGAAATATTAACAATGATACAACAGTCTAATATCGCTTACAAAAAGAGTGACATCAAGACTTCTTCTAAACATTTAAAAAAAATAATAAGCAACATAAAAAATCAAAAGAAGATGGATTCTATTTCCATATTTTATCTTGGATGGGCTATACACGCCCAAGGAAACAATTTATATATTGATGAAAAAAATAGTGAATCCCTCGTGTATTACAAAATAGCATTAAATCTCAAGGAAAAACTGTTGGAGGATAACTGCAGTATACCTAGGGGGCTTCTCTTGTATAGCTATTTCACTACAAAATCACGATATATATACCAATATCAGTTCTTAAAAAGTAATTCATATATAAATACAACTATCAACAAATTAGAAAACGTCTTAGATGAAGTAAAAAAATATAAAGTTGAGCTAGAAACAGTAAACCCTTTATTTTACAATAACCTACATAGCAATATTAAATACTATTTAGGGAAAAACTATATTTATAATTCAAACAACATTAACATTGAAGAATTAACAAAAGGTCTAAAATGTTTCAATGAAAGCATAAAACTGTCTTATGTAACAAAGGATATTCCCTCAGTATTGAGAGGAACAATAAACAAATATACATTCGAGCCAAATATTTCACCAGACCAAAGAATCGATGGAATTAAACACGTATTGCAAACGATTAAAGATGACACTAATTTTAAAGTCAGCACTAAAGATCCAAACGTAAGAGTTCTTCTTGGCAAGAGCCACTTGGCAGAATATATCATTGAAGTCTCAAAAGATTTCAGCAATAAACTTTTTTCTACATGTAATGAATTTGGCATATTCCCTATCGAAAAGTTGAATCTTGACCTCATACATCAAATATAAAATTTAATCATCAGGCCATATTGCTTCCATCAATCAAGCCAAATGACAAACAATTTTTTCCCCCCCCAAAAAAACGAATATATTTAATTCGTTCTCCCCATTAATCAAACGGCATTCAATTGATTTGACCGGAAACTCGTAGCAGATTTTTTTTTTAATTTGTAGGTTCAAGCCAGTAGCATCTGCCAAGCTTGTTGGCAGATGCTACTGGCGGTCAAGTGATTGCGGACGTTAAGATTGCCATGTCGAAGGTACGGATGTCTCATTCAGAGCAAAATTTAATCTTACTACTGTTTATACGAACCTGATGTGTCCAGATATCTCCTATCGATCCTGACTTAACCGGAATATATATACATTGGCCGCTTTCCTTTCGAGGGATGCGGTTTTCTTGTTTTACGTGGAAGCCTATTGGTAAAAAAAAAACTAACTTGAGTTTTTTGATCCCGAAAAAGGAGGCTTTCTCTCCAGGTGTCACCCATCCGTCACCCCGGATAAAAAGTAAACAAAAAGGGGTTAAGCCAGAAAGACTTAACCCCTTTGTATTTATTGGTGCGCCCGGCTGGATTCGAACCAGCGGCCTACGGATTAGAAGTCCGTTGGGTATGCGCTGTAACTATATGTTTATGCACAACATAATCAATAAAAAAACTGTTTGATCCATTTTTGTTCCATTTAATTCGAAATGAAAATACCAAATCAAAACGGCTTGGCGCTACTCACAACTTCAACAGCATTTTGAGATCACTCTCACATACCTTTACATATACCAAAGCCATCTCGAATGGTAAGTCATTACCGTAATATTGACTATCCGTCTCTCGATTTTCCAGCCCTGCCGATCCTCTCTTCGTGATTCGTAGAAAGAAACAAGAATATTCTCTTGTTTCTTTACTATGTATCGTATGCTGGAGTGCAGTACCTGACCTTGGACGACGAATTGGTGCTGCAATCTCCCACTTATTTTCTACAGGTCCTCAATTCCCTGAATATAGGGAATTGAGGACCTGTCCATCATGCTTTTTCCGCATTTTTTTAGATTATCAACATATTTTCCCTTAAAACAGGGTAAATGTGTTGATAATAATTCCATTTTAGGCCATATATAAAATATTACAATAATAATTCCCGCAATAAAGGGAGATTTATGCAGAATAGGCTCGCAGATATTATTTTATTTCATCGTAAACGAAGCGGCTTGACTCAGCAGGAGCTGGCTGAACTGGCCGGGGTCGGCAAGAACATGATCTATGAGCTTGAAAACGGTAAAATAAGCGTAAGATTGGATAACCTTCTCAAGGTTTTGCAGGTAATGAACATTGAGCTGAATTTTCACAGCCCCCTGTGGGAGGCCTTTTTGAGGGAGCATTCCGATGCGAAGCGCTAGAGTTTTTTTTGAAAATGATTTTACCGGTCAGCTCATTGAGGCAGAAAATGGCCGCGAGTATTCTTTTCAATATGAACAAGGGTATAACGGGCCACCCATCTCACTGACCATGCCGGTCAGGGAAGAGCCGTATCGTTTTAACGAGTTTCCCCCCTTTTTTGATGGATTGCTCCCCGAGGGCTTTCAACTTGAGGCCCTGTTGCGCCAGAAAAAGCTCGATCGCGATGACAAATTTGGTCAACTCCTGATCGTTGGTGCGGATACGGTCGGTGCCGTCACCATCAAAGAGGCGCTATGAACCGTTGCCCTCTCACCTATGAGCCATGCGAGGGCCTATACTCACAAAGTGGTTTAAAGCGCCTTTCCCGTCAGCTCACTAACCTGCAACCCCTCTCCTTTACCTCATTGGAGTTGAGACAGGAGGCCGCGGCTCGATCCCAGAAGATGTCAATTCAAGGGGTGCAGCCGAAACTTTCGGCCCGGTTGCAAATAAGGAAACAGCAATTTATCCTTGTTGATAAGAATGGGCAGTACATTCTCAAACCGCAAATCGCTGATTACGTCCAGGTACCCGAGAATGAGGATCTCACTATGAGGCTCGCCTCCCTTGCAGGCATTGAGGTGCCGCTGCATGGTCTATTGCATGGACAGGACGGGGAGATGACATACTTTATCAAGCGCTTTGACCGAGTCGGCCATAAAGGGAAACGACATGTTGAGGATTTTGCCCAGCTTGGTGGTCGGAACCGGGAGACAAAGTATCGCTCCAGTATGGAGCAAGTTGCCGGATTGATTGAGACCTTTTGCACCTTTCCGGCCGTAGAGAAGGTAAAGCTCCTGCGCCTGACTCTGTTCAGCTTCCTGGTTGGCAACGAAGATATGCACCTGAAAAACTTTTCCGTTATTCGCAATCAGGATATTATTTCCCTGACCCCGGCCTATGACCTGCTGAACACCACTATTATCCTTCCTCAACCTGAAGAAGAGCTGGCCTTACCATTGAATGCAAGAAAGAATAAACTGCGACGGGAGGATTTCCTGGAGTATTTTGCTAGAGATCGCCTGGGATTGACCGAGCGGATCATTGATAAGATAACAACCGACTTTGCAAATATTCGCCCACAATGGGAGGCATTACTCGAAGTCAGCTTTTTATCGGACAAAATGAAGGAGAAATACCTGCAGGTTGTTAATGAGCGCTTTGCCAGGATTTTCCAGTAAAGGAAAAGTCCCTTACTTTAACGTTTTTCATGGATGACACTATTCGACAGGAGCAGATGAAATAACAAAATATCTCAAAGTAAGAGAAGTTTGAAAAAGATCGGGGTATTTTGACCTGGTTGAATAAGAATTGTGTCCCCGAAATTGGGTTGAGAGGAATAGTGGTATGCCGGAATTGATTTGGAAAGGTAAGGAGCAGGTTGTCAATCATCATCTTGATGTGCCGGTGCAGACCTTGGATCGGCAGTATGATTTCAATTGCCCTGATGGCGGGGAGAGCGACAACAAAATCATCCACGGCGATAATCTGGCGGCGTTGAAAGCCTTGCTGCCGCAGTATGAGGGTAAGGTCAAGTGCATTTACATCGATCCGCCTTACAACACCGGCAATGAATCGTGGGTCTATAACGACAATGTCAAGGACCCGCGTATTCTCAAGTGGCTGGGCGAGGTGGTGGGTAAGGAGGGGGAAGACCTCTGCCGCCACGACAAGTGGCTGTGCATGATGTATCCGCGCTTGCAGTTGCTGAAACGGCTGCTGCGCGAGGATGGTATAATGTTTGTTAGTCTCGATGATAATGAGCTTTGCTATCTCGGGCTTGCGCTTGATGAGATATTCGGTCGCAACAACATGATTGCGAGGCTTATTTGGAAAGGCCGACAACACATTGACAGTCGAGCATTAAGTGGCGTTTCCAACGACCATGAATACATTCTTGCTTACGCCAAACACCCTGACAAAGCCCGTTTAAAGGGGAAAGAGCGTGACGCATCAAAATACACCAATCCAGACGATGACCCACGAGGCCCCTGGATGAGTCGAAGCATTCTTGGCCTTGCCAACAAACAGCAACGGCCTAATTTACATTACAACCTAGTCGATGCGACAACTGGATTTTCCTATCCGTGCGCGGAAAATACTGGCTGGCGCTACAGTCAAGAAACGATGGGGGAAAAGATGGCCGAAGGTTGCATTATTTTTCCCAAAAAAAGAACAGGGCGGCCTCGTGAAAAAGTCTTCCTTAAAAAATTGCAAACTGAGACTACTGGCCTCCCGAGCATTATTGATGGGGTTTATACTGCTCATGGAACAGCAGAAATTCGGGCCATATTTGGCCGACAAGTTTTTGATTTCCCCAAACCTTCTGATTTGATCAGTGAGTTGATTAGACAGGCCTCAGAGAATGATTCCATCATCCTTGATTCCTTTGCCGGTTCCGGCACCACGGCCCATGCCGTGCTGAATCTGAACAAACGGGACGGCGGCAATCGCAAGTTCATCCTTATCGAGATGATGGAGTATGCCGAGACCATTACCGCCGAGCGGGTCAAACGGGTGATCAACGGCTATGGCGAAGGCAGCAAGGCGGTGGCCGGCACCGACGGCGATTTTTCCTACTATTCCTTGGGCGAGCGGGTCTTTGACGACCAAGGCAACCTCAATGAGGCTTTAAGCGTCGATAAAATCCGTGAATATGTGGCCTGGTCCGAGCGGCTGCCGGGTGCGGAATCGTCAGACAATCCCTACTGGCTGGGGGCGAAAGACCAGACCGGCTATTACTTCTTCTACGAGCCGACACGGGCAACCGTGCTCAATCTGGACTTTCTGGCGACGTTGACCCGCCAAACCGAGTCATACCTGATCTATGCCGATACCTGCCTGCTGGATGAGGAATTCATGCGGCGTCATACGATCCGCTTTAAGAAGATCCCACGGGATATTTCCCGTTTCTGATTGCCAAGGAGACCGGCATGGAACTCTTACCATACCAGCAACAGGTAGTGAACGATCTAGCCGATTACCTCGGTTTTGTTGAAAAGCAAGGCGATTTGCAGGCGGCCTTCGAACTCTTCTGGCGGGATCGGGGGCTGGTCAAGCCGGAACCCTATCGCAACACTATCCCCCAGGTGCCGCATGTCTGCATCAAGGTGCCTACCGGCGGCGGCAAGACCTTTATTGCCGCCAACGCCATCAAGACCATCTTCGATTCGCTGTCGATCTATATGCGGGACGAGCCCAAGGCCGTGGTGTGGCTGGTGCCGTCCAACGCCATTCTTGAGCAGACGGAAAAGAATCTCGCCAACCCCCAGCATCCCTACCGGCGCAAGGTAGATACCCTGTTTAATGGTCGGGTGGCGGTGTACACCAAGAACGACTTGATGCAAGGTGCCGGGTTCAACGCCACCAGTGTGCGAGAGCAGCTCAATATCTTTGTGCTCAGTTACGACTCCTTTCGCACCCAGATCAAGGAAGGCCGCAAGGCCTATCAGGAAAATAGCAACCTGGACAGCTTTGCGCGACAAATGAAGTCTGCCGACATTCTGCCGGAGACGGATGAATCCGCCTTGATCAACGTCATTCGGGCGATGAAACCTGTTTGTATTGTCGATGAGAGCCATAATGCCACCTCGAAACTCAGCAAGGAGATGCTGACGAATTTCAATCCCAGCCTGATTCTGGACCTGACCGCCACCCCGCGCGAGGACAGCAATATCATCAGCTATGTGGACGCGGCCCAGCTCAAGACCTATCACATGGTGAAGCTGCCGGTGATTGTTTACAACCATCACTCCCGCAAGGATGTGATCAGCAACGCCATCCAGTTACGCAACAATTTGGAAAAGCAGGCGATGGCCCAGCACGAGGCGGGCGGCGATTATATCCGCCCCATTGTTTTGTTCCAGGCCCAGCCTGATACCGGTCAGGAAGAGGCATCGACCTTCGAGGATATCAAAAAAAGGCTGGTGCATCTGGGTATTGCCGAGGGCGAGATTGCCATCAAGACCGCGAACATTAACGAATTGAAAAATGTGCCACTGCTTTCTCCAGAGTGCGCCATCCGCTACATCATCACCATCAACGCCTTAAAAGAGGGCTGGGATTGCCCCTTTGCCTATATCCTGGCAACTATCGCCAACCGCCATTCCAGTGTGGATGTGGAACAGATTGTCGGGCGGGTATTGCGCCAACCGTACGCCCGCCGCCAGCAAGGGAATTTATTGAATAACTCCTATGTGCTGGCTTCGTCGGATAATTTTATAGCCACTTTGGGGAAGATCGTGGCTGGCCTGAATCAGGCCGGTTTCAGCGAAAAGGATGTGCGTGCCAAGGATGCCTCAGGTGACGAGCCACCCGCGCCGGTTGCTGTCAGTGGCAGGCAACTGGGTCTCTTCCCTCAAACTTCAGATAGCTCGGCCATTCCAGTCAATGCGGAATCCCTTCAAGGGGATATTGAAAATGACTGGCCGGAGAGTCTGCCTGACGTGGGTGTCAACGACTCCGAGCCGACAACTGCGGCAGTGCAGGAGATTATCAACCGGGCGGAGGCGGAAACTCGACAGTATGAAGAGCAGGCAAAAGAAGCAGTGGCCGATAATATCGCCGATGAGGTGCGGAGCAAGATGAATGAATTCGGTATGGTGGAAGTTTATGAGGCGGAGGCAAAGACAATCCGCTTGCCGCAATTTTATCAGCGAGTGCCTGGGTTAACCTTGTTTGGCGATGGCGAACAGTCGGTTCTGTTTAATAAAGAGGAGCTGCTCAAGGGCTTTCGTTTGAGTCAGGCCGATAGTCGTATTGATTTCATGACAACCGGGGAAGAGGCCTACCGGGTTGATATTGAACAGATTGGCGACCACAACTACCGCCCCAGTTTCTGGAAACTCAAGCATAGCACCCAAGAACTGCTGGCTGAATATCTGTACGCCTTGCCGCCGGAATCCCAGAGGAACCAGCTTGCCTTGCGTCTTTTTGAACTGATCGGGAATATGTACCCCATTGCTGACCAAGAGGTAAAAGGGTTTGTCCGCCGAATTCTTGAGAGCATGACAGCCGAGCAAATGCATGATTGTATTGAAAGGGAATACAGCTATCGTGACAAGATCAAAACCAAGATTGATACCCTAACCACAGCCCATGCCGATGAAGTGTTCTTTCAATGGCTGGCTGCTGACCGTCTGGAAATGAAGCCTTCATACGAGTTGCCTCCGGTGATCCACCCGATTGAAACGGCTCCGGCCATTCCCTTGAGCTTGTATTCTGCGGAAGGGAAACTCAACTCTCTGGAGGCAAAAGTGATCAACGAACTTGCAAACTTGGATAACATTCTTTTCTGGCATCGGATCGTGGAGAGAAAAGGTTTTCGAATCAACGGGTTTATCAATCATTATCCGGATTTTTTGGTGGTCACGAAGCGGGGTAAGAAACTTCTTGTCGAGTCCAAGGGTGATGACCGGGATAATTCTGATTCGATCCGTAAGTTGAAGTTGGGAGCGGCATGGGCCAACAAGGCTGGAAACGACTATCGTTACTTCATGGTGTTTGAAAATAATCCAATTGAAGGAGCCTTTCGGATTGATGATCTGGTGAAGGTCGTGGGGCAACTGTAAACGTATGAGTGATATCAAATTATTCAGAATCCAAAAAGATGAAGTCCTTGAGCTTGAGGGGCGATCGGACTCGGTAGAAAAATCACTTCAGACCCAGATGGAATCTCATCTTGAGATCTTTCTTGGCGTTCGTTTTCTGGCAACTGAATA
>JAQVER010000102.1 GCA_028697885.1 Desulfocapsaceae bacterium | reverse complement strand
ACTGAACATTTATTTGGCCAATATTGTGCGCAAAAACCCACTTGTTGGGCTCCACTATGTTCTGCAACATTTCTAATAATTTCTCTTAACACAAATTCGAGTGTATCAATTAAATCACCATTTGATTGTCTTGTAAGAACTTGAGCAAACTCTCTCGAACGTTTTTCTATTATTTCACCTACATATTTCCTTTCTAACTTTGCTTCTTCTTGCCAAACATCAAGGTCAAAAATCTGGATAGGAAGATAATTTTTATTTCCGAGAGCCTCTCCAGGCTTCTTGCCAACATCTAATCTAAAAGCCTTAAAAAATCCCATGTGGCCTGCATAATTGGACGCATCTGTATTATTGTAATTTTTTGCTTCAAGCCGAGCATTAGGATGCATAACAACAAAGTGATTTATTGAAAAAGACAAGTACAAAAGTGAGAATGGTTCAATCCACCTCAGATTAATAAAATCAAACACGTATTCTTTTTCATCAGGAAGTGAAAGTAGGTAGCTAACAAACGCGACCGCAGACTTCAAATTCAAATTAAAAGGAATTTCTATATACATAGATGTTTAGTCCCGCAATTAAGTGGGTTAGATTAACAATTCTTCTCTCTTTCTTTTGCTTCTATCACGCAGTAGATCCCACCTTCCTTAAAGCCCGGCTGAAAACAGCCGTTGCAGGATATGCATTTGGCCGGAGAGTGGTCACCCTGACTCCAACGTTGTGCCAGGTTCGGTTCCCGGATGAATGGTCGGGCCATGGAGATATAATCCATCCCTTCATCCTTAACTGACTTTGCGGCCAACTCGTAGCTTCTATAGCCGCCAACCACCATCACCGGGCAGGTGATCGCCTTCTTGATGTGCTTGGCCAGGGAAAGATTATAAGCCTCCTGCTCCGGCTTCTCAATTTTGATCCGCACCGGATTTTTATCCCCCGAGGCTGAGGTGCCGCCACTCACCTCAATGGCATCGATGCCCGCCTTGTCCAACAGTGTCGCCGCATAGACCGCATCTTCCATACTCAGGCCGCCTTCCACAAAGTCGGCACCGTTGAGCTTAATCAACACGGGAAAATCGTCACCCACCGTTTTCCGTACGGCATGATAAACTTCGAGGAGAAAGCGGCAGCGCTTGTCAATACTGCCGCCGTATTCATCCGTACGCCTGTTGGTGAGAGGAGAGAGGAACTGATTGATCAAATAGCCATGGGCGCCATGAAGCTGGACGGCATCGAAACCGCAGGCTTGAGCCCGTCTGGCCGCATCAGCAAAGGCCACCACAATCTCGGCGATATCTTTTTTTGACATTTCCTGAGGAAGTTCAGGAAATTGATCAACCTGCACGGCTGATGGCGCCAGAGGTTGGCGGTGGGAGGTGGCGGTATCCGTCTGCCCCCCGGCATGAACCAATTGAATACATATCTTCCCTTGCTGGTCATGTACCGCCTTCGTCAGGGCTTTCATCTCCGGGGCAAAATCGTCGGTGTGAATACCCATCTTTCCCGGGAGCTGTTTGCCTTCCGGCCTCACAAAGGTATATCCCGTGATGATCAAGCCAACGCCGCCACGGGCGAGATCCCCATACCAATTCGCCAGCTTTGCTGTGGGTCGACCATCCGCCTCGCACATTCCTTCCCAGGTAGCTGAGCGGACAAGGCGGTTGCGCATGGTCATGCCGTTTATCGTGGTTTGGTCGAATAAGGTCGACATAGCAATCCTCCTGGTAATTTTTTATTGCATCCATACCATAACGCCAAGATATCCTGAAAAATGGGGAAGGGGCTAGGACTTGGCAAATGCACCATAAACACCTAATACAAGCAGCCAGCTCTCCACAAGAAACGTTCCCGAAAAAGCAGGGAGACAGACCAGAGTTTCAAGACACCAAGATTTTTTCATACCCTCACAATCGTGGTCTATCCTGAATTCTTTTTATATGCACAAGCCCCTGTCATCCTTCAGCCTACTGCCGAACCAATTCCACCCTCCGGTTCTGAGCCCGTCCCAGTTCCGTATTGTTGTCGGCGACCGAGACAGAAGATCCGAAACCGGCTGTAGTAAGGCGGTCAGCCACGATGCCCTGGCCAACCAAATAACCTTTAACCGATTCGGCCCGCTGCTGCGACAGGGTCTGATTTCTTTCGGCAGTACCGGTGCTATCGGTATGCCCCTCAATTGACAGTTTCAAAGCGGGTTCACTCTGCAACAGTTGCAGGACCTCATGGAGAATAGGCAGGGATGCGGGATCAATCGCAGCAGAATTAAGGGCGAAGCGGATCCCGTAGATTCTGGCCCTTCCTGTGCTGTCCAACTGCTTTTTCAACTCTCCACCCAATGATCCAGACCAATGGGGGCAGCCCCCGACCTGAGTGGACGTCTTGGTCCCATTCCAGGTGCCGGCAGGTGCACCCTGTTCCAACCCCTTCCGCCACCAGAACCCTTGAAAAGACTTACTATCATCAGCAAAGACCATAAGCGCCGGCCCTGTGTTCTCCCCTTCCCGCCAGGTGAGCTTCATCACCTTGCCCTCAATGGACCCGGTAATCAGGCCATCATTGTATTCATAACAACCATTCAGGGCGGTTCCCTCTTGTTGTACATGGAAATTCGCGTAATCACTGTTATATGTACCAGCGATATTACCCACCTCCACCGGTGAGGGTTTCTCACCATAACCTTTGAAGCTGAACAGCTCGATGTATTCGGGGCTGCCGTAATTGCTGACAAGGGTCAAACGAAGCCAACGGCCCGGGACCTTTGCAATCACAGGAAACTGTTGTCCATCAGTCTTGTCCGCCAGAGTGGTGTGCAGAATCAGTTGATAGCCTTCAGTGGCTGAAGTATTCGAGACCTCAACTGTGATCTCCTTGGCAGCCGATCCCGTCGTGTCAATGGAGGCAGTATCGAATTCCAGTCGTTGCAGGGTTGCCTCGGCGGCCATCTCAAAAACAAAGACATTGCCAGAGATCTTACCCTGCTCACAGGCCCAGCCCGACGCAGGACTGTCGTCAAGGACATTCTGGGCATCCCAGCCGCCGTAACAGGGCGGCTTGACCACCGGTATGCAGCCTTCCTGCAAGGAGAGCAGGTTAACCTCTTCGGCCTGGCTTATGGTAGCCGGCAATAAACAGCAGACACCAACAACAGCAATACGTTTCAGGAAAGTTGAAAAACTCATGACTATGCTCCTTTTGATGGAAATGATTCGGGAGAAAATCGGAGCCACTAAAAGTAAGACTCCATATCTTTTAAGCTGCGAGGACAACCTACAACATCAAAAATGTTTTCCAAAAAATTTAAGGGGGGGGAAAATACGGGACAGATCACGTTTAACGATTAACCCTACGCAACTACACACTAAAAGCCGTGGTCTGTCCCTGTAATAATACAGTCTTCTCATTGAACTCTAATAATTGTCGGCAAGAACATCGTCCACGGGAATTTATTGCGACAGGTTATGTCAACATTACTAACATCTTCGCCGGAAAGTATACCTGTACCGTTCGTAACCGTACAGAACTGATTGGGACCCGTTGGCTGTGTCAATACGCTGACTGCATAGGCACTGCCGTCATCAAGGGCCGTGGAAAAGACAAAATCACCATCAGCCGTAACCGTCAGGTCATCCCCCAGATTATTTTGCACTACAACACTGTTCCCAGGTGCAAGGCCACTTACCACACCGCCCACGGTATAGTGCCACAGCAAGTAGGGATAGCCATTATTTTCAGAAGCATCAATCCCCCACGTGGATACAAAGTCCCACCCTGCATTCGTAAAAGTGGTTATATCTTTCATCTGTAAAGTTGTCTTTGGTTCTCCTTTGCCTGTATCTGATTGGCCCGATGTTTCCAAGTCATAGAATGAATTACTGATTATTGTATCCCATATATATCCTGCAAATCCACCTACATCCCCGGAGCCAGTAACATATCCGACCGAGTAGGAGTTGCTTATTTGAGCTCCAAAATCGTTTGCTCCAACAAACCCGCCCACATAACCCGAGGTGCCAGTAGCATTTCCAGTAGCATAGGAATCGTGTATGATCCCTCCGTCATTTTTGCCAACAAATCCTCCTATTGTGTCATATCCAGTTGCAGAACCAGTTGCGTAGGATCGGCTTATCACTCCGGCATTATGTCCGACAAATCCTCCGCTATAATCACCTCCGTTACCGGTACCGGTAACATTTCCACTTGCGTAAGAATCAGATATTGAACCTGAGCCATCATTTCTTCCAACCAGACCACCAAGATATTCATATCCGCTGACTGCGCCGGTCGCATGTGAATGGGTTATGGTTCCATAGTTGTAACCAACGAGTCCTCCTCCTTCACCTCCACTTGGCACACTGATTGAAATTGTTGAATAAGAATTATGTATAACTCCATGATTATTCCCGACAAGCCCACCTGCCTCACTGTAGGTATACGTGAATGTTCCGGTTGAATAGGAATCCGTTATGGTTCCTTGATTATCTCCTACAAGTGCTCCGACAATATCATCTCCTGCAATGGTGACTGCAACTACTCCGATGTTCTTGATTTCTGATCCCAGACCGGTGACACCAAATAAACCTATATTGTCCTCAGTCTCTCTACTGATAACCAAACCTGATATTTCATATCCTTGTCCGTCCAGAGAGCCACTGAACGGTGTGGCGATAGTCCCTATCGGTTCCCATCCAACTCCTGCACCTGAACAGTCAATATCATTTCCCAAAACATAATAGTCACTTAGTCTATCTCTTATTTGATTAAGTCCTGAGCAATCTGTTAAGACTGTTGGATTTTCACTTGTTCCTGCTGCGAAAGCTTATGGAATACTTACGACGCAAAGCAAAAATGTGATCATGAACATTTTTTTTATTAACATTTATTAACACCTTCCCAGTTCAATTTAGTAAGACTACTGAAAACACAGCGCTTCAGGGCAAGATCATTGTTCAGAGGATATGCCTCATGATCACATTGGGGTCTTTTAGATCATTTGGAAGGAAAATCTCTTTTTCCACTTGATTTTACCTTGCATGAATGTCTCCGATTTCCTTTTTCTGCCCCCCTATCTTCGACAGCAGATCTCCACATCAAAGGAATTGAGAATCCGCAATTCCCGCTCCCGCTTCTTGGCTTCCATCCTTTCGCGAAAGACCAGGGTGGGAAGAAGCTCTAGCGCCTGCTGGCAATCAGGAATGGCCTCCATACCAGTTGCCAGGATCTGACCGGTTGCACTATCAAGAAGCTCCGCATCCCGACCGTTGGTGACCACGGCCAGTGGGATCTGGTACTGATCTTCCAGCACCCTGGCCGCGGCAATGGCCGAACGTTCCCGGCTCACGAGAGACCCGGGGGCATAGCGGAGAACCATAATCCGTCTGCCTTGCAGACTGACGGTAAGGGTTATGGTAGAACGCACAAACTGGGTGGCAAAAAGAGTCTCGATAAAGCGGCGGGGTTCAAGATCCTCTTTGCCGTAGCCCTTTTCTTCCACCATCATTCGCGCCAGCTGCTGGCGTATGCGCTCATCATCGGTATCAACAAGTTCTTCACCGGTCAGATAATCATGTAACGTTCCATACACCAGATGATGCGTCGGGGGGCAGCGCATAGTTTCAACCTCCTGAAACAACGATGCCCCTTGGCATAAGCGAAGGGGCATCGTCAAACAAAATTTGTAACAGTCAACCTTTACAGTTCAAGCCAGGACTCGGAGAAGACCGACTGACCGGACAAGGCCTTGTAGGTCTTGTAGTGTTGCAGGGCCACATCTTGCAGGGTTGAAGGATCGGGATCGTCACCATCCATCATGGCATGAACCATATCCACATGGGCCTGACGCTCGCCTCTGCAGATGGCCATCAACTCGGAATCGTAGGCATTGACGATGGCAGTGGTGATGCCGTATTTCATCAGCATGATCAGATAGGTACGATCCAGATACTTGCGAAGATGCTCGGCCACGCCGTTGGAGACATTGGACAGACCGACTGTGGAACCGGCACCTGGAGCGATATCTCCCAGCATCATCATGAATTCAAGGCCGGAGGCAATCTGATCGGCACCGAGGGTAATGGGGGTACCGATGGGATCAAAGAGCATCTTCTCATTGGGAATTCCAGCCTCGCTCAGGGCCATCATCAGATCAACGGCCATGGAGGCGCGCTCGTTTGAATCGCGAGGCATGCCATCCGGTCCCCAGAGCAGGGCGATAACATTGCATCCCGCTTCTGCAGCCACCGGGATCAGATTCTTCATCCGCTCAGGCTGAGCAGAGATGGAGTTCATGATGGTCAGTTCTTTATTTTTCACCACCTTGAAACCGGCGGTCATGGCATCCATATTGGTGGTATCGAGACAGAGAGGGACATCGGTAACGGCCTCAACGGTCTGCACAACCCAGGGCATCAACTCAACGCCATCTTTACGTGCAGGTCCGATATTGAGGTCGAGGTAGGAGGCACCGGCAGCCGCTTCTTCCTTTGCCATCTCCTGAATAGGACCCTGAATCCGCTCTTTCATGGCGGTTCCACTGCGTTTTCCCATGATATTGATGCTTTCGGCTATTGCCATTACTTTCTGTGACATGCTGTTCTCCTTGTCTCGATGAGTTATCTCGTAATTATCTCTTAAATAGAGGGATTGATATCAATAAAGCTCTTTCTTTTACCCATTATTCACTCTTCTGTCAATGTCATGGCCACTCTCAGTCCAGACGGCAGGACGCTATTTTCGGATCTTCACCGATGGGAACAAACTCATATCAGTGTGGGGCAGAAAGAGCGCGGCCATATAATGATTCATGAAATCAGGATTCTCTGATAACTCAATATTGGTCATCAATTTGCGGACATCCACCCGATCCCGGAAACGACGATGATCAAGCAGACTGATCTGGCAACCCAGCTGCGAGGCATTGCCTATATAGTAATAACGCTCCCGCTCAATATCCGGCAGCAGTCCGATGCAGATGGCCCGTTCCAGATCGATATAGGCACCGAAGTTTCCGGCCAGGATAATCCGGTCCAGATCGCCGAATCCCAGGCCCACTGACTCCAGCAGGGTCTGATATCCCGCATACATGGCGCCCTTGGCCCGCATCAGGTTATCAAGATCCACCTCGGTAATGACAATATCCTCACCGGTCATGGAGGTCTGCCCCCAGGCCAGTACATACTCCCAGCGATCCTCACCTTCACGGATACGGGGATTATTCAGTTCGCGGTTGAATTTCCCCTGGGGATCAATAACGCCGACTTCCAGCAGTTCGGAGACAATGGAGATCAGACCGGAGCCGCAGATGCCTCTGGGTTTTGTCTGACCGATGGTGACGATCATCGGATCCAGGGTTTCCGGCTCGATATGGAAATTTTCAATGGCCCCCTGACTGGCCCGCATCCCATGCTTGATTCCCCCGCCCTCAAAGGCCGGACCGGCAGAACAGGCGGCACAGACCATCCAGTCCTCATTGCCGATTACGATCTCGCCATTGGTACCGATATCAATGAACAAAGAGATCTGATCACTTTTGTGCATCTGACAGGCATGGACTCCGGCCACGATATCGCCACCCACATAGGAGGAGATACAGGGATAAAGGAAAAGCCTGACCGAAGGATGAGCCATGATGCCCAGATCGGCGGCCTTGGTGAGGGGAAACTGACTGACACTGGGTACATAGGGCGCCTCACGGATATAACGGGGATTGATGCCCAGCAGCAGATGGGACATGACCGTATTACCGGCGGTCATGATATAACTGATATCGCTGGGACTGATCACCACCTTGCGGCACATCTCTTCAATAATGGTGTTGATGGTATAAACCACCTTTTCCTGCAGGGTCTTGAGCCCGCCGGGACGTGCGGCATAGATCATGCGGGAAATAACATCCTCACCATAGCCGATCTGGGCATTATAACCTGAACCATCGGCGATGACCTCGCCGCTGCCCAGATCAATCAGAATCCCGTTGACCGTAGTGGTGCCGATATCAATAGCCAGACCATAGAGACGGTCGGTGGTATCCCCCGGCTCGACTGCAATAATCCGGTCAGGCTCGGTCGATCCCTTGCCGTGCAGGAGGATGACCGTGACTTCCCAGTCCGCCTCGCGCAGGATACCGGAGAGTTCCCGGATCAACTGGGGGTGATCATAGTTGGGTTCCGGATTATCGGGCAGCGTATTTTTAATGGCCCGCATCAGTCTCTGCATATCAGAGACATTGTCATCCATGCTGGGGGGCGGCAACTTGAGAAAGAGCTTGCCCACAGGCGGATCAATCTTCCAGGTACCGACCAGGGTCTCCATGGAGCGGGCTGAAATGGCTCGGGTGGTCTTGGGTTCCCGCTTCAGGGCTTTGCCGTCCGACTTGATCGTCTCAGGGATTCGCACCGTAATATCAGAGACAACCCGGGTCTTACAGGCCAGCCGAACCCCGCGATCATATTCGGCCTGTTTCAACGTGGCAGCATGGTCGCACTCTACCTCTCCCTGCTCAAGATGCACCTTACACTTGCCGCAGACCCCGTCTCCTCCGCAATAAGCATGGATATAGACCCCGGCAGCGGCGGCGGCCGTCAGTAAATTTTCTCCGGGTGCAACTTTGACACGGATATCATCGGGTAAAAAGTGTATGGTATGTTCCATGACGTCTGCCTTTCTGTATTTAAACAACGGCCTAATAAACAATCTACTTATTAAATCATAATTTGGGGGAAAATAACAGGTAGCAGTCCCTTGTCAAGAAATATTCTTGATAGTATTTATAAAAATATTTGATCAAAGCAGACAACAGCCTTGTCATGGCACCTGTCACCTCAATACCAGGAGAACCTATAAATGACTTTAGAGCAAGACCAAGGCCGCCAGTGGCTCAAAATTTCGATCACCACCGACCCGGTTCTCATCGACGCCATTGAAGATTTCATGGTGGGGATAACCGACGCAGGAGTAGAGTTGAGCGTCGACCAACCGGGAAATAAGGCATTGCTCAATGCCTATTTTGACAAGAATCAGGAGGATCAACCGGAAACCGACATCACCCTGAACCAACTCCGCAGCTATCTTGTTGATCTGGCCGATATCTTTGAGGTGGCCGTACCCACCTTCGAGACCAGCTTTATCGAGGATGAAGACTGGTCGAAGACCTGGAAAGAACACTTCAAACCCTTTGCCATTATTCCGGGTCTGATCATTGCCCCCACCTGGGAGCCCTATGAGGCCCTGGAAAATGAGCAGGTCATTGTCATGGATCCGGGCATGGCCTTCGGCACCGGACATCACGCCACCACCAGCCTCTCCTTGCAGCTTTTGCAGGAAGCGCTGACCGGGAAATCCAACTGCAGCGTCCTTGATGTGGGCACCGGCACCGGGATATTAGGAATGGCCGCCGCCCTCTTTGGCGCCTCCAGGGTCATGGCCATCGATAATGACCCCCTTGCAGTGACCGCGACCGAAGAGAACATTGCCCGCAACCAGCTGCAAGGGATCATGGAGGTAGCAATCACCCCACTCGCCGCTCTCACAACACCTTATTCCCTGGTAATCGCCAATATTGTCCATGACGTACTGCTGGAGCTGGCCCCCGACCTTGGCCGGTTAACCGAGGATGGCGGTCAGCTGCTCCTCTCCGGCATCCTCCATGGGCTGCAGGTAACCAATATCACCTCCTGCTTTGAGAAATTAGGTTTTTCCCTGAAGCGGCAGGAAGAAAAAAAGGAATGGGCCGCCCTGCTGTTTACCAAGGGACAATGAATGTAATAGCTATTTCTTAACGACCCCTACTCAACTGCTGAAAAAAAGCAGCATAAGAATCGTAACGAAATTCCTCTTTTTGCAAGAGGCTCTCCAATCAAACAGTTTAGACCTCAAAACCCCTTCTCTCACCTCGAGAAGGGGTTTTGAGGTCTAAAACGACTTCTTGTTCATTTCTTTATCGAATAAAAAACATCATACTGACTTGTGTCTCCATTGGAGAAAACGCACCAAGGGGTCGTACTTTCTGCCAGCTTAGTTGGATACCTTATTAGGTGAAACCAGGCCTGGCATGAGGATTATCCAAGGAAAGCCTTTGAATGCATCGACTCCGAGAGTGGTATACTCTGTAATCCCGGTGTTGCCGTCATCGGCAGTTAGGGTACAAGTTATATTTTTCTCTTCCTCGTTCAGAGTTAAAAAGTAGGTCGCCAGAGTGGCACCAGGTATGTCAATACCATCGGCTGCCCATTGATAGCTCAGCGTGACGGTATCACCATCGGCATCGCTGGTACCGGTATCAGTAAGGCCAATTGTTTTTCCGACCTTGGCACTACCGGTGATGGTCGGTGTTCCGGTGAAAACAGGGGCCGAGTTGGCGACCAGAACGCCGTCAGTTGTTATAACCGGTGTTCCGCCATGGCTGTCATCTGCGGTAATGGTGCAGGTAATGGTCTTTTTGGCTTGTGCAGATGTCAGCACTAAGGTTGATAAAGTTTCTCCATCAATATCGGCAGCATCTGCCTTCCATTGGTAGGTATAGCTCAGCGTGTCTCCATCGGCATCCGTCCAGGTGCCTGAGGTGGCGGTAAGCGTACCGCCTACGATGTTCGTACCACTGATGGCCGCAAGCACAGTATTGACCGGGGCCGTATTCGCAGCGGCAGTCCGGATACTGGTCTCTGTCTGATCGGCACTGCCGTGAGCGTCGTTGGCAGTGACTACTACCCGCAGGTATTTATGGGCATCACTTACGGTTAACGTATAGGTATTATTCGTTGCCCCGGAAATTACTGCATCATTGGTGCCGCTGTTATCATCAGCACGATACCATTGGTAGGAATAGCTCAGCGTATCACCATCCGCGTCGGTCCAGGTGCCTGAGGTAGCAGATAAAAGGCTACCTACGGTGCTGGTACCACTGATGGCAGGAACCACCGTATTGACCGGGGCCGAATTCGCCACAGCTGTCCGGGTGCTGGCCGCTGTCTGATCGTCACTGCCATGACCGTCATGGGCCGTGACCACCACCCGCAGGTATTTATGGATATCACTGGCAGTCAGGGTATAAGTGCTGGCAATTTCACCGGCAATAGCCGCCTCATTAGTGCCGCTGTTATCATCGGCCCGGTACCATTGATAGGAGTAGGTCGGCGTATCACCATCGGCATCGGTCCAGGTGCCTGAGGTGGCGGTAAGCTGGCTGCCGACGGTACTGGTACCGCTGATGGCCGGGACTACGGTATTGACCGGGACCGAATTAGCAGATGCTGTCCAGGCACTAGTCCCTGTCTGATCGGCACTGCCGTGACCGTCATCGGCAGTGACTACGACTCGCAGGTATTTATGGGCGTCACTGGCAGTAGCAGTATAGGTATTATTCGTTGCTAAGGCGATAGCCGCCTCATTGGTGCCGCTGTTATCATCAGCCCGGTACCATTGATAGGAGTAGGTCGGCGTATCACCATCCGCATCGGTCCAGGTGCCTGAGGTGGCAGAAAGCAGACTGCCGACGGTACTGGTACCGCTGATGGCCGGGACTACGGTATTGACCGGGGCCGTATTAGCTGCAGCTGTCCGGGTGCTGGTCGCCGTCTGGTCGGAACTGCCATAACCGTCATTGGCAGTGACCATCACCCGCAGGTATTTATGGGCGTCACCTACGGTCAGAGTATAGGTGTTATTCGTTGCTCCCAAGATTACTGCCTCATTGGTGCCGCTGTTATCATCGGCCCGATACCATTGATAGCTGTAGGTCGGCGTATCGCCGTCGGCATCGGTCCAGGTGCCTGACGTGGCAGTAAGCTGGCTGCCGACGGTGCTGGTACCGCTGATGGCCGGAACCACGCTATTAATCGGGGCCGTATTGGCTGCAGCTGTCCGGGTACTGGTTGCCGTCTGATCGGCACTGCCGTGACCGTCATCGGCTGTGACCACCACCCGCAGGTATTTATGGGCGTCACTGGCAGTTAGAGTATAGGTGCTATTCGTTGCCCCCGAGATTTCTGCATCATTAGTTCCGCCGTTATCATCAGCACGATACCATTGATAGGAGTAGGTCGGCGTATCGCCATCGGCATCGGTCCAGGTGCCTGATGTGGCGGTAAGCTGGCTGCCTACGGTATTGGTCCCGCTGATTACCGGGACTTCGGAGTTGACCGGGGAGGTATTGCTAACGGCTGTTCGCGTACTGGTCGCTGTCTGATCGGAACTGCCGTGATCGGCATCGCGGCG
>JAQVER010000169.1 GCA_028697885.1 Desulfocapsaceae bacterium | reverse complement strand
GGGAGTTCCAGACTGTCAAAGATAGCGGATACTTGTTGCAGACTCGCCTCCTGTTCAAAGTCATTAAGTGTCTCTCCACGACCTGTCGTAATCCGTTCAATACCGATTTTTGGAGGGGCGTAGAAGAGCAGGGCCAGATCAGGGGGTGGAGCAAAATTGTTTTTTTCAATGATCTCCGCTGGAGAAAAGCCGACAGCACCCTGATAGGCAGCTGTGGAGAGAAAATAGCGGTCACAGAGGATAATCTTTCCTTCTTGCAGCCCCGGTATCAGTAGATCGCGAACATGCTCTTGTCGGTCAGCGATAAAGAGCTCCAATTCCTCTTCCCGGGAGATGCCATTTCTGTTGGCGTACAGGGCTCTGATCTGTTGACCGAACTGTCCGTTTGTGGGTTCTCTGGTCTCAATAACGGCAAGTCCTTTTTTCTTCAGGAAACTTGCCAGTAATGACATCTGGGTTGATTTCCCGGTGCCGTCGATTCCTTCAAATACTATGAGTAATCCTTTCTTCATTTGATATCGAACCATATGATTTCTCGCATTATACCCAGTCTTCAACTTACCATGTTCATGTTTTAGATACCCACAAAAATAGATAAAAGACACGAAAATAATGAATTAAAAACTGCGTCAGTTGCACAATTGACAATTTTAATCACAGTCATGCGAGAAGCAAGGGAGAGGGAGAGATGAAAAAGGTAAAATGATCGTTGCCCGCAATCTTGTGACAAGGTCAGGATGGTGTTGAGCTAGCAGGATTGATGTGACTTGATGCCTGATAATCTTTTTGTGCAGTCTCCCGGTTGACGGCAATTGAGGCAGCCATATCCACGGCAGCAGCAAGGCTTGCGTGATCTGCCAGTCCTTTTCCGGCGATATCGTAGGCCGTTCCATGGTCAACAGAGGTCCTGACTATAGGTAACCCCAAGGTAACATTCACCCCGTCCTTGAAATGAAGGAGTTTGAAGGGGATAAGGCCCTGATCATGGTACATGCAGATTACCGCATCAAACATGCCGGTTGCGGCTTTGAAGAAAATGGTATCGGGGGGGAAGGGCCCTTCAATCTGAATCCCGACTGCCTGCATTTTCTGAATGGCTGGCAAAATAATGGCTTCTTCTTCATTGCCGAAAAGACCCGATTCTCCGGCATGGGGATTCAGAGCAGCCACAGCGATTCGCGGGGATGAAAGGCCAAAGTCGCAGTGCAGGGCTGTGTTTGTGGTCTGGATAAGGGCGGTCAGGGTCTCTTGGTTAAGACGGACTGGAACCGAAGCCAGGGGACAGTGAATGGTGGCGAGGGTAACCCGCAGGCGGCTTCCAGCCATCATCATGACATAATTGGGACTGTGGGTGAGTGCTGCCAGCATCTCGGTATGACCGGGGAAGGTGTATCCGGCACGGTTCAGGCTTGCTTTTGAAATAGGGCAGGTGACCATGGCCGAGAAGGTTCCGTCGAGGATGAGGCTGACAGCCTTTTCAATATAGCTGACCATGGCCTTGCCGGTGGCGATTGTCGGTTGGCCCCAGATCAAGTCATGGGCATCGAGATGGGACAGCTCTAAAACAGGGATCTGTCCAGTCTTGATAGGGGTTCCTGGAAGCCATGACAGCAATTGAGCGTTTATTTTCAGCTCAGTTGCACAACGTTTCAGCACACCGATATCACCAAGGATCACAGGAGTATATTGGGGAAAACGCTCTGTTTGGCTAAAAAATTTCAGTAGTATTTCAGGCCCGATTCCGACAGGGCAACCCATGGTGATGGCAATATGACGCATAGCAATTATTAAAGACGATGATTTCGGAAAAATTAAGGCTAAAATGGGCAAACTATCAGGTAATAGTCTGGAATTTTTTTGTGTTGCATGTCAGTCAGTCATCCGGCTTGGCTGTCAAAAAGCATCGCTAAGATCAAAGGCATTCTGGATGAGATCTATTTTGGGTGGGGTGTCATCCGCTAAGAGAATGGCTACCACATCAAACCTGGCCGCGACTTCCGTCAGCTTGTTTTCTATCAGGTAAGCCATAGCCACCTTGCTGATCTTAATTTGTTTTTTTCTGGTAACAGCTTCACAGGGATGGCTGAAGAGCTCATTTTTTCTGGTTTTTACCTCGACAAAAACCAAACTCTTAGCATCTCTGGCAATGATATCAATTTCGCCGTAATGGTTTCTGTGGTTTCGTGCAATGATGCGATAGCCAGTATTTAAAAGGTATTGTACGGCCAAATCTTCACCCCGTTGACCAAGAATATTTCTCCTGCGGTCAGACAAATTCCCGGACCCCTTTAAATGTCTTGCGATGACATGGTGCAGGGCCATATTTCTCGATGGCCCTACGATGCTCTTGAGTGGGATACCCTTTGTTCTGCGCGAGATTATATTGTGGAAACCTGCCGGAAAGGTCGACCATCAGAGCGTCCCGTGTCACCTTGGCCAGAATCGAGGCGGCAGCAATGGAGGCACTTTTTGATTCACCTTTAATCAGGGTAAATTGGGGGGTGTCCATGGGGATCTTGAATTTGCCGTCAATCAGCAGAAAATCAGGTGCCGGTAGTGTGCTGGCCAGATTTTCCACGGCCCTTTTCATGGCCAGAAGAGATGCCTGCAGGATATTAATGCGATCAATAGTTGCGATGGAAACAATGCCAACACCCGTCAAGGCGCCGATTTCAGAGAGAGTTTCGGCCAAGAGGCAACGCCTGTTGTGGGACAGCTTTTTGGAGTCAAGATAAGGTGCAGAGTTGCAGTGAGGAGGCAAAACCACACAGGCTGCGACTGCTGGTCCAGAGAGTGGTCCACGGCCCACTTCATCCAACCCTGCAACACAAGAAAAACCTCTTGTGCGC
>JAQVER010000101.1:4515-12253 GCA_028697885.1 Desulfocapsaceae bacterium | reverse complement strand
AAACCAGCTTGCAATGTTCATGATATTGTAATGTTATAATTACTTTAACCCAAGCTTTTTAATTATCCTTTCTACCTGTTTGATAAACCCGTTCATTGCGTCAACATACCCCGATCCGGTTGCATACTTTTTCCGGCCGGCCTGAAGCTGACGAACGAACTCAAAAGGATCCCCCCGGTGTGGCCAGGCATGACTGAAATGAGGTTTCTGCAGAACCTTTAACCGGTCTGCAAAACATTCTTCGTATGAATTATAAACCCTAAAATATCGCTCACAGTCATAAATATATTTCTTTTTCTTTTCATCTTTTCTGATAGAATGGATCACTGGGTACTTTACGTTTGGGGTGTCATGCTGCTCTTTTGTCCTGAGCAGCACTTTCTTGCCTCTATAATTACTGGATGCTGTGATCCCAAATAAATTGTAACCTGGAGAAGCTATTGACCAACCACGCTCCAACCCACCTTGGGCAAGGGTAAATATTGCACTTAGTCCGGTTTTCTTTTCCCATCTTTTAGCTGGTTCCCAAAACTTGAAAACAAATTTTTCTGCTTTTGTTTTGGGTGTCACTGTTTGGGGAGTGCCGGATTTTCCATAATGAGAATTCGGCCGGGGTTGGGTTAACTTCAACAGATCTTCATTTCCGGGGAAATCACCTGGATCATAAATATCATCTGAGGAATCGATAGAATCATCATTCCGGCGACGGCCCTTTTGGTATAAGTCGCTTACTTTTGTTGATATGTATCTTACCCCCATCTGTAATGGCCGGCCTCCCATCAGGATATATCCTGCACGTTCACAGAACTGGTACCAGTTAGGATCGATTACAAATTTATTTATCACCGATATAATCCACACTACCTGAGTAACCAGGTACATCTGTGCACCCAGCAAAAACATTGCTGCGGTGACCGAAGTTAGGCCACCATCTTCACGATGGCGCACCAGATTGTGGTATTCCTGTTTTATTGCTTCCCACTTCGAACCTGAAAGGGACCAGAGAAAGACATAAAACAGTGAAATAAATAAGGCAACTCCGAACACAGAGATACCAAAGACCTGAGTGGGGCCAACCAGCACAGGGATCCAGATGGCCGACAATATCAGAAGCCGGGATATTATTGTATTCCTGTCCAGTTCAATCATTCTTCCTCTATTGTTATTGTGCGTTTGATTTTATGTTTCTTTTTAATTTTCTGATCAGCTTCAATACGGTTTTTAAACGTGTTTCTTGCCGAATCATAAAGCAAAGAAAAAAGGTTCATGCCGGTGATCTCTTTAAGGTTGTCTGTGATTGACTTACCTTCATAAAGTATTATCATACCGGCTACAATCATTGATATGGTAAATATAAATCCCTGATTTGTTATCTGGATGATAAGAACATCAAGGATTCCAAATGTAGCCAGGGCAATACCGTAACCTCCAATTTTTTCTATTGTTCGTTTAAGCCCGCGGGCTGTAATAACTAAATGCTTATTTATGATTGCATATTTCCAGATGCCGGAAATAACATTGAGTAATACTGATAAAACCACGCCGTAGAAAAGCGCCTGGATATTTACAAACACAGCAATACAAAGCCCAACAAATACATCAGCCGGCTTTGAATCATGATAAAACTGTTGTAATGCAAATATTACTCCTTTCATCTTATTTTTATTTGTTTTTGAAATCCGACAGAAAAAGCAACAGGTTGTTGATGGGCGTAGTGAATGCCCACCGAATAGTTGTTCTTGTGTTTATCCCGGAACATAAGTGTAGGGCCAACATAAACACGCTTAGAATCAAAAATTGCAGCTCCTCCAACGGAAAGCTGCCGGATATTGCCTTCAGAATGGGTTATCTGCGTAGTATAAACTGCTTTTTCCCTTAAATTCTGTAGCTCAAAGTTTCTCCATAAAAGACGGTTAAGGTTTATACTGTCTTTTATGATCGCGAGAATATTATTCTCACTGTAAATCGTATCAATGTAATATTTCCCTTTAAAGAATTCTGCCACTATTGCAGGAGTGTCAATGTCAAAATAATAGTAGATGCTTGAATCTATGTAGTCAGGAACCTTATCACTTAATAGTGTTAATGATGAATCCCCCGGTATGATGCGGGTAACATAGCTCGTGTCTGTATTTCCGGAATCAGGGAGGTTATGGCATGAGCGTGTAAAAAATATTCCGAGGAAAAATCCGGCAATAAGTATTGCGAGTAATGTGACCAGGTAAAGATTCTTGTTCATCAGACAGTATCGTTGAGTGGAACATTGAGTTGAAATTGTAATCTCCAGCCATACATCTGATCCAACACCGGCCCGATCTTTTCAGTGACGAAAGCTTCAACTTCAAGGCCCCGCATAATGCCACAGGTATTGTATTTGTCGTGTATCATTGCCCGCTTGATGGTGGCAACCTTTTGGTAGGTTGCATTAAGCAAAGCGGTTTTTTCTGTCTGTCCAAAGGAGCGCAACGATGCCGGCGATAAAACCAGAATTGCCCCGTTGAACTGATCGAAAATACTATCGGCATTGGTCTCAAGAGTGAGTACAGTGAAGCTTTCCATAACCAGATGATCTGGCTTGTATTTTCCACTTCTAAGATCATTTGCAGCTGTATCAAGGTCCAACAGATCTATTTCGTAGATGCTATTAACAAGACCGGCAGTCTTGAATTTCTCGAAATAAGCCTGGTAGGTTAGTACGTTCATTGTTTTTTCATTTTTTCAAGTTCTTCCTCCATCTGTTCTGTTTTAATAGCATTCAGCTCCAGGCGATACAGAAAGGTGTAAAGATTTACACGGCCTGTTTTATCTTCGTTGCCGGGGATTTCTCCGCTCATCTCCATGATCACATCAGCCCAGGAAAGTTTACTGTTTCCTGTCTTCTTCTTTTTCATGTTATAGATGTGGGGGAAGCGATCAGCTTCTTTAAAAGAATCACGAACAGAATTGAAAAACATTGCTATTGCAAACTTTTTCTCGTGATCCAGGCCGGTTAAAAGTGCGATACGTTTTTGGTATGTCTGATCATTGAATGTAACCCTGATATCAGAGGAATATCTCAACCAGGAAATGATAATCTTTAAAAAACAGGTTGGCCGGTAGAGTATTGCTAATAGTTGATCCAGGAATGTTTCATCATCAGATGAAACATAGTTTTCAAGCATCCTCTCAGCCATTGCATACTCCCAGATTGTGAGGTTTTTCAGACCGTCTGAAGGGCCAACCAAAGGGCGTATAAAACGCCACCATGGAAACCGGATACTGGGAACCGGGTTTTTCAGAAGCTTACGGTCCTTTATCAGGAAATTAAATTGCTCCGAAAGTAAATATAGTTTTGAAAGAATGTCCATGTGCTGATCATTCATAACTATTTTTTGTAGCAGATTTGAGCTTCTCTCAACTCTGTGACCAAGGCGGTTGATACGGTTAATAGGAATTTTCCAGTAATCACATACAAACCGGAGCTTGATATACTGTGAATCCCTGCCCTCGGCAATAAAACGGATCAGCTTCAGAAGCTCTTCCTGAGACAGTTCCTCAAGGTTTTGAGGCACCATTTTCTTTATTCCATTTACAGTTATTTCCTTCATACACCGAAGGTTTTCCGGGTGATTATTGGGTCAGGGGTAGCAGTAGAGATCTGAGGCTCGTCTTCCAGGGTTTCAAGGTTTGCTACGTAATCTCTCAGACGCTGCAGGTTGTCAGTTGCCAGGGTCTGAAGCTTTGCGGCAAGTGTGTTCATCAGTTCGGTTCTGGCACCGGTCCGTTTTTGGTTTGATGCAGGTGCCGAAACGCGCTCGGTGATGCTCCCTGGGAAAATCTCAAGCGGAAGCAAGCTGATGGCATGATGCATCACCAGATACGCCAATGCCGGCCGTATTTCTTCAATCAGAGCATTGTCATCATTCTCAAGGTCACCATCTTTCTGTTTTTCTTTAAGCAGGTCCAGAGTTTCCCTGGAAATAATAGGAGCTATATGGCTTTTTTCAGCTTCGATAATGAAGCGGCGAATTTCAATATAGAACCTGCGGCTGTCGTTGATGTTGTAGTACCTGCTGAATTCCCTTGCAGAGTTCAGGAACAGCGATTTTGTTTCTGCCTGATGTTCTGATCCTGCCCAGAACTCGAAAGCTTCAATATGTTCATCAAGGAACTCTATCAGATCATCAACGAATTCATGTGCAGTATCCAGCAGGCTCTGTTCTGCTTTTTCGATTTTCCAGGCAGGTGCAGGTTGAAGGTTGTCGTTCTTGGCCTCCTGGTAACCGGTATCAGAGAATATAACATTTCCCTGGGGTGACCAGAGCCAATAAGCGTAGTGTACCAGTGCATCCTGAATATAGTTCACCAGCTGGTCAAGCAGTGAGTAATCAATCGGTTCTTCTTCCGGATCCGGGTCGGGGGTTTCAGGTGGTGTCTCCGGGGGATCTTCTTCTTCCGGAGTCCATGGTTCATAATCAGGATCGTTTACATTATTGTAATATTCCGAATTGTAGTGTGTTTCGGCTGCTTCCCAAACCTCTTTACCCACTACACGGATAATGTATCTGGCTGCACGTTTAAGACTGGGCTTAACATTATCAAAATCACCGTTGGTGATCATGCGGATGTGTTGTTGCAGCTCTTCGGTTGTTTTAATGATCATTTCTTGTCCTCCTTCTTCTTTTTACATCCGTAGCCTTCTTTGCACTTAAAACACGATCCATCATATCCTTCATGATATGTACATTGCGAAGCTTTACGTTTTTTGCCGAAGCAGACAGGTCTTATACTCATTGCTGTTCCTCCCCGGTTTTGGTATCTTTTAAGCTGCCGGCACCTTTTTCCTGGTAGCTCATCTGGATCTCCCGGAACCCCAACCTCGGCCGATATCCTTCCTTCCAGAAATTAACCCGGATGGCTTCGTTGATAGGTTCCAGGATCAGCCGCCTTGGTATCGGGGTTGCCGTGAGTTGGTGGATGTTGAAGGCTATAAGCTTATCAAGCCCTGATGAAAGCTTTCCTTGTTGCTGAATGTTAGACAACGCCGGGTCAAGGTGTACAGAGGCAATGATCGATGCATCGATTTGCTCTCCTGCTTTCAGATAAGCCTCGCTGTTCTTCATTGTGTTGTCTTCGAGGGCTGTTATCTTCCATCCGCTTACGAAGTCATTCCCAAACTGTGTTCTGCCAAACTTACTATGAAAACGCTTTTGAGCGTTTTCAGCACTTTCAGATTGAAGGAACTGATCAATCTGAGAAAGAAGATCCTCTTCAAATTGTTTAATTTCAGGGCCACCAATATCCCAGTTTTTATGCCGGGCAACAGTTTCCCAGAATTCAAAGGGTGATTCAATATGCCATTTGAATTGAGTATTCTTGAGGTTGTCTTTCTGCCAGTTCAGGATAAGAGCTTTCAGCTCCAGATAGTTTACAATGCCAATAAACGGTGGCCGGCCGTAGGCTTTGCTGCCAAAGGTTGGCATCCTGGTAAAGTATACCGATGCGTTGCTCTTAAACGGGTTCAACCGGTCATAAGCATAATAACGCAAAATATCCTGGGCAAAAAGCCAGTCTGCACGAAAGAAATGCTGAGGTGGGGTATGAGTTAGTACATCAAGGGATTCCATCCTCATATCTTCTGCCGGCAAATATTGTAACTTTACAATCCTTGGTTTTATTCCCAGTGCTTGAAGGCCACTGTTTTTACCGGCTATATTACACATCATCAATGTGTAATTGTTTTCCACATAGGTAAAGTCTGTAACTTGTTCAAGTATGAAGTTGAAATGTCCCCAGCTTTCGAGCCAATCATCAATTTCATCATCGATGATTTCATCCCTGGTTACTTTATTCCCATCTTTTTTTTCCTGATAGATATACAGGCCACCGGCCATCATCAGGTCTATCTTCTGTCTTAGCATTGAATTGAGCTTATCGTTCGAATCGATAAGCTTTTTAAAATGGTACGGAAAGAGATTGTCGGGACCATTAGGGGTGATCTTGTAACCACCAATGGTAAAATACTCACCAATATATGTCTCATCCGTGTAATAGCTGGCAGGGGCATATACCCGGTTGCGGATCCTGTCACGTGGGTTTTCCGCTGTATCAGCAAGGATAGAATCCATCAATGCAGCAGAATATACTGCCCTGGCATTGGGTAGAATCGCAACGTGATTCTCACCCATGATTACACTTTCCCTGGTACGTCTCATATTGTGATTTTTTTGCCGTTGACGTAGCAGAGTGAGTAGATATAGGTATGTATTGGAGGATTCTCCGGCTGTGAAGTATCCTTAAACCCGATCATGTGTTCTTCTACCTTATTTTTCTGATTAGCGCCAACAAGCGCCTGGTCAATCACTTTCACATCACCTCCGGTCTGAAGGGTAAGGTTTGTCTTTACAAAAGATATGCGAAATGGCTTTTTTTGTTTACGCATCCATTCCAGGGCATCATAAAGGTTTATTTCGTCCATGATGAATAAAATATTTTACGCAAAAATGCCACTGAAGGCTCCGGGAAAAAAGGACAATAAAAAAATAGCCTCCCCGAAGGGAGGCAGTTTGTTTAAATAAAACCTTTTGTTGAGGTTTTAATTGAGAGTTTTTTGGCCGGTAAATCACAGTAAAGCTCCCTTACCCGTTGTTTAGTAATGAGCCGAGCTTCACTCAATGATCGGGCAGACACAAGTTCATAAGAACCGTTGAATTTCCGGTCGTGCCAGGTTACGCTGTAATAGATTCTATATAGTGCCATAATGATTATTATTTGTTGCACGGTTAACTGAGGCCACGTGCTATTCTCAGTAATTTATTAAATCAGTCCGGAATCTGCAAAACTGAAATATCCATGAGGTGTCACGATAATATGATCAAGGATTGTCAGTTCATGAAGTTTAGCAATATTTTTGAATTTCTCAGTGAGAGCTTTGTCTTGTTCACTAGGTTTAGTATTGCCCGAAGGGTGATTGTGAACCAGGATCAATGCTTGAGCAAGAAGTTGAAAGGCTTGATTAAACATAATCTTTGGATCCACTACTGTCGCACAAGTGCCACCACTTGATATTTCTGAGAACGAAGTAACTTTATTGGCACGATTCAGATAAATACAGTAGAAAGATTCAACGATTTCGATATCACCATCATAAAACTGTAACGCAAGTTCATAAGCTTCCTTGGAGGATTTAATTGTAGTTTTTGGTAGTTCAGTAGGTTCTTTGACAAGACGTACTTTTGTAACTGTCTGATAAGACTTAACATCCATAACACGATCTTTTGTTTTCATAAGCATGATTTTTAAAGGGTTAATTCATGCTCATCTATCATTGAGCCTGGCGGTTTAAAGTCAAGGGTGAATGTCAATTTCGAGCTTGCGAGAAATTGACCGAACGCGGAGCGCCCCGCCCTTGACTGTACCGCCAGGCGATTAATAACTTTGAGCATGAATTGACCCCACCTGCCCATTCCATAAGAAAATATAAGCACCTTGTCATAGAGTGCTTTGAGATTGGAATTCCCTGAAATGTAACCTTAGCTGATTACGCAATACCGGGATTACCCGCTTTCCACGGGGCCGGTATGGGGTTGTGAGGTTTTTCATTAACCTGATAGAGTCCATTGATTGTAATTTACGCCAGGCTAACCCGAGCGACAGATCAAAATAAATCGATGGACTATCACCATAAAGGCTGGATCCCAGATTGGCGATGATCCAGGCCAAACGAAACAAATGACTGCGGTTTACACGTCTGCGTTGA
>JAQVER010000101.1:0-4415 GCA_028697885.1 Desulfocapsaceae bacterium | reverse complement strand
CAGATTAAAAAAAGAGGGGCGATGCCCCTCCTGATGATGTGCCGGTTAGCAGTATGTCTTCTGGTACTCTTCCCAGTGGAATTCTATAAATTCGTTTGATGCTTCTTCGATGATTCCCGGATAGAAAATGCTTTCCATAAAGGTGATGAAGGCGTCCCATGCTGTCAAATTGTTCTTTTTTGTTTTCATGATTGTGTTGTGTTAAAGATTACATGCTTCAAAAAATCAGGCGTAACGGAAATGAGGCACAGCAAGAAGGAATTGGAATACCGGAATGAAATAAGGATATGCCGAGAAAATTCTTGTGTGAATGCTAAATGATACTCATTCATGAAGCCTTTCTTCGCAGGTAATCTACTGGCACAACAACATGAAAGCAGAAAGAAAGGATAATTACAGTATGGGATGCAACAGTATCTATGAAAATCATTTATCAGGGAATTGTATGAAGTGAAAAAACAGCAATTTAAAAGGGGAGAGCATAACGGATGATGATACTGCCAGGCATAATAACAGAGGGCATCGCCAGTAAAGAAAGATGAGAAAAATCTGAATAAACCCAACGGGCGGCGAATGCCGCACTTGACAGTTTCGCACCCTGATTAATAAATTTGCGAACGATTAACACTATCCTGTAGATTTTATCATCTTGTGTTAAAGAAAAAATCACATGATCAAAAAAAAGCCCCGTTTCCGGGGCCTTGCTGAAGGTTGCTACTTCTTACCTTTTTTGCCAGTAGGTTTTTGTTCAGCTTCTTCCTGAACCGTTTCGCCTTTTACAAGTTGGTACAAGGTGTGAGTTTTCTTGTTTGCATCAGGTTCTTTCAGTCTTGCAATCTCGAAGCTCACATACATTTTTCCGTTGTACTCATGTGCAATTTCTGTCAGAGAGTCAAGGCTCACTGTGAAAGCAACGATGTCCAAATTTCCGACCTGACGGCCTCTTGCGATGTAGTTTTTTGTTGTGTTTTTCATGGCTTGAAAAATTTTGATGTTAATAATGTGCAAGAGTTTGTGTAGGGGTGGAGCAAAGTGCAATGAGGAATTGGAATACCGGAATGAAATGAGGATATGCCGAGAAAATCATTGCACTAATGACTAAGCCTGCGCAGGTAATGGTTGACGGAACCCCGGAATATCTTAGCACAGTATTACACGAAATTTTAGCAATGGGAAACACGAAAAACTAACGCAAGGGGATTCCAGGTTGTTAATTGCGACACTGTAGATTTATAGTGTGCCTATGAGCGGACAGAAAGAGCATAGGCGAAAAAATGTCTGTGATGAGATTGAAAGGCTGCCTGAAGGTAAATACGAAAATAACACGGACAAGCAAAAGGTGACAACGGCAGGAATGAAGCAAACCAACGGCAAAAAAGGTGAAAAAGGTGAGTCGAGGCGCCGGAAACGGGTAACTAATTATGAATGTGGTGTATAGTAAATTTAAAAAAACAGTGTTTTGCACCTATTCCAGATCAATATATCAACAAAACACACAATTACAGAGGCAAACACCCCGACGAAGTCGGGGTGTTTCCGAACTTTTCGCGCGCCGCCCTGAGGAGTGTTCGCACTTGCTTTTTGATAAAAAAAATGGTTGCGAACTTAAAAGGCTGAATACCTGCAAATTGTTGTTTGCAAATGGCAAAAGAGATCATCTTTTGAAGAAAGAAAATTCCAACAATGTTTTTAAGAAAAACCAACAATATTTCAGCCCATTGAAATATCGTAGTATGAAGATTGACCACTGCGGGGTAACAAGTGGTGATAAAGACTCCAACAAAGGTAATCAACGCTGTCTGAGGCGTTGGTTGAATACATGGGCAGATCTTCAAGACGTTTTCGTTCAGATCTTTTATCCTTTTTAACACCATCTTTGCCAATAATAACAGGCGAAAGCTGCATGGATGACTTTAATTCCCTGCAGTTAGCCTCATTCATCCTGAAATATGGGAAACGAGGATCTTTTTCCTGTAGAATGATTTGCCACAACAATCGTTTGCTGGCATGAGCAACATTACTTTGCCCAATACTCATAAGATCAACACGCCATCCTTCACCGAATGATTCAAGATCATGTTTGAATTGCTCAGCCAGAGTGTACTTCTCATTGCGTCTGGCGTTGCCTGCGCGGTCGTAATAGAGGCGCAATACCTTTGCCTTTCCATCGTGTGTGCGGTAGTAATCAGCAAACTTGCGTGCCAGGTCTTTGATGATGGCAGGATCCAAGGTGTATATAAATTTAAGCACCCGGAACTCTTTTCCATGTTCCTGTGCGACTGTAAGGGAGTTCATTGTACCGAAGTCCAAACCGCCTAGCAATAATTTATGACGGTCACAATCTTTATCACCACGACTATCGATAGAGATCTGATCAAGTAATGAATACCCATCATAGTGATCGTAATCGTAGGCTGTGTAAAAGTGTTTTGTTCCCAGACCGGAATAGAACATTTGTTCTGTGCTATCAGGCTTGATATTCAGGCATGACATCATGAACTCCCGGAAGTCCATGCTGCGTTGCAGGTCATCAAGATAGTCCAGACCGTTGACCTGTATATTGATAAAGCTGGAAGCCTGGTCAAAGTAGATTGACTTCTGCCGGAGCTTAGATAACTCACGCTGCCATACTTCAATCTTTTTATCCAGACGGGTGATAGTGAGCTTATCTGTGGCCTGCAACCGACGAAGCTTCAGCTTCTCATGCTCAAGGGATGCAGCGAGAATAAACTTGATTTGCTCCGGATCCATCTTCTGTTCCATCTGAAACAGCCATTCACTGTCTTCTATGTTTGGCATGTCGGAGGTGAATGTCATTCCCCGATAGAGATGATGCCGGCCGAAGTGTTCCCGCTCACCGCGAAGCGTTGGGAATAGTTCTGTACGAAGCTTGTTAAAGTCAAGGAACTTGACCTCATCACCCATAAGATGCTGCAGGGAGAGACCGTTGGCGGTACCTGGACGATCCTGGGAGATAAGATAAAACACAGAACCATTACGCCAGGTGATGGTATGCTTGTACCGGTTGGTGCGGAACAGTGGTTTTTCAAAGCTGTCCGGAGGCTTCTGATCTCTGACAAAATGGAAACCTTCGAAATATTTGAAATGTTCCCAACCCTGTATCAGGGTAGGGACAATTTTGGTTAATGCATTTACATAGGTGTCCGAGATCAAACCGAAAGATCCACGGGGCATACCAAACAGGATGTTGGTAGCGCGGGGAGCAAGAATACCAAAGCTTTTACCGGCTCCACGAGCCAATACTCCGATATAAATCTGTGGATCAATCAGCAGTGCCCGTTGTTGAGCTATGTTAAGATATTGCTGTATTGAATCTGTCATACATCTGTCATACATCTTCAAATTCAACATCCTGTATTCCTGCGTCTCTGGCTAACCTTGTTTTATCAGCCTTACTGATATTATACCTTTTAATCCGATCAAGCAGGTCCTTGGGCTCAATGGGGTCAACTCCCAACTGCTTAAGATCGGAATTAATAATGATAGTCTTTTGCGTTAACAGATCCTCGGGTATTGGATCCGGATCGGGAATTTTAAGGCCCTGGATTTCGGCTTGCTCCCTGATAGCTTTGATGATCCAGTCCATGCGGTTGAGCTTCCAGGATACGGCAATCACTTTATCAAGTGATTCGGATAGCAGGTTGCGCCAATGAGATTTGTCCAGATCGGTGTTAAAGAAGCTTATTGCTTCATTGATCATCCTGTAGGCAGTGTTCTCTGTTACATCAGGATATTTCAAACGAAGCTGACGAACGACATACTTGCGGCCTTTTGCCCGGTTGTTGAAGTTATGGATAAGGTCATGAGCTGTGGATAAACGTGTCCAATATTCCTGTAAGTTATCAGGGAGTTTATCGGAATTACCCTGGGCAACGAATTCTTTTAGTGCAAGATAGTTCTCAAGGCTATCCTTGTATTGTGCTTTAAGAGCAAGCTGCGGTTCATCAGATACGGAGTACCCAACTTCAAGGGTGCGTTTTAGTTCATCAACTTCGGTTTCCTTTTGAAGTTCACGCATCTCTTTGAATGCAGTGAAGCTTCCTTTTGAACTTTCAGTCAGATTCTTCCTTGCGTTGGCTTCGGTCAGGTATTGACCTTTGAGATAGCGAAAGTTCAGTACGGTGCCCTCTGTTTGTATTTCCTGAATAAACCATTTCAGCATCCTGGCAGGTATTCCCAGAGTGATGCCGATTTTACGTGGTAAAAATCCTATGCCTGCAAGCTCTTCGACGAAGGCAAGTTGCTCATCAGTGAATACTGTTCCTGATCCATTCTCCTCTGAACTCATAAATCTCTTTACTATTCATGAATATATATTGCTCGTGCCTGGAGTTCTCTGAAAAGTTACCTGATCCCTCAACAATGAAATGATCATCACCGCAACGCATTAAGGA
>JAQVER010000100.1 GCA_028697885.1 Desulfocapsaceae bacterium | reverse complement strand
AGGCCGGGGCTCACCAGCTGGGCAAGATTGCGGCCCTGGAACTGGCCGAAATCGGAGCCCGGGTCAACATGATTAACGCCGACGGGATCTTCGACGATCACGGCATATCCTCCGGACTCTGGGATGTGGTGGGGCCTGACCGGATGCGCTCCCGCAATCTCGATCCTGAGGGGCTGAAAGAATACTACCGGAACCGCAATCTCCTTAAGACCGAGGTTCTGGCCGATCATGTGGGCAACGGGGTGGTCTTTTTTGCCTCAGGGCTCACCCCCACCACCGGCGCCACCCTGCCCGTTGACGGCGGCGTGGCCAGCGCCTTTCCCCGCTGACAAGAATCCTCTTCTGACACAAACTTTGTGGATCATAAACAGAAATCAATCTCATGCCCGACAGGCCTCCCATCCCAGCATCGCTTTTTTGCGGCTGCTGCCCCAACGATATTGACAGATCTCCCCTGATTTCCTGATTACCCGATGGCAGGGGATCAAATAGCCTATAGGATTAGCGGCAACTGCACCGGCAACCGCCCGACAAGCGGTGGGATGTCCTACCCGGACGGCCAGATCCTGATAACTGATCATGGCACCACTGGGGATAGCCAGCAGCGCCTGCCAGACCTTAAGCTGAAAGGCTGTTCCTTTGACCAGCAACGGCCATGAAGTAAAAAGCTCCTCACCGACGGGTGCAAATATCTGCTCCACTACATACCTTCCATCCTCTGCCTCATCAGCAATGATCGTTGCATGCTGCCAGTTTTTATACAGCTCTTGCCGACGCAACTGCCATTCCCCCCTCTCGACAAAGGAGAGATGACAGATCTCCCGGCCGCTCATAGCCAGCAGGCAGTCACCAAAGGGACTGGGATAGAAACCGTATTTGACGGTCAACTCCTCCTGTTCCAGTCCAGAGGAGAGTACTTTCAATTGACAACGAAGTGTCGGCAGCAGCGAAGCCGCAAATAGGTTTCTGCTCTCCATCATCCTCTTCCTGGTTTGGCTGATGGTCAACACCTTCAGAAACCGACTCAAATCAACACCTGCCCACCGTTCAAAGAGGCTCTCCAAATCGTCCTTGCTCAAACCCACTCTGGCCGCAAGTCCCTTCATCCCCGAATGTTCCCAGACCTTCTCATCAAAGGCACGGATGGCTAAATCAATATATCGATATTCTGCTGTGTTCAAAATATTCACAATGCTCCCTTGAATGTGCCGGGGTTCACGACCTCGCCAGCAAGAGTTAAGGCTCGCCATTTCGCCTTTGGGCCATATGTTTTTTTTACAACGGCATCTCATCTACTTTACTTCAATTTCACACAATAACCAAACGCCTTGAAACCGATACAGCAACCAAGCTTCATAGAAATTTCCTATTTTACAGATCGAGATATTCCTATTAATTATCTTCTCGGATTCAATCTGTTATTGTTACCAATAAAAATGAGCAAGGAGAAAAAAGCATGAAAAAACGAATTGCAATTCTGGCTGTACTGATTATCGGGCTGCTCAATATGGCTGCCCTGTTTGATAGTTTCAACTACGTCAAGGCCGATGATTTCAAGCAGTGGCTTGATTCCGGCAAGCCACTGGTCCTGGTCGATATCCAGGTCAAGGATGAATTCTCACTTCATCACTTTAAAGACTCCATTGAGACCAATGCCTTTCCCGTAGAGACAGAAGAGCAGCGGCAGATGATCGACCCTGCAGTCGCTGCGTCCAAAAAAGCAGGTACCGATGTAGTGGTGATATGTCCACGAGGTGGGGGGGGAGCGAAAAGATGTTACAGTTACCTCAAGGCCCAAGGAATTCCTGAGGAAAAACTCTTTATTCTCGAAGGAGGTATTGCAAAATGGCCTCACAAAGAGATGCTGGTGAGCCGTTAACAACCAATTATCTTTTCTATGAAGACCTCTAGGTACAACAAAGGAGAACCAACCTTCTTTGTACAAATTCAATAATGAAAGATGCTCTTTCTCCTCAGGCACAGGTCCTGCATCAGGAATGTACCCGCTGTCAGGCCTGTGTCACCCAATGCGCTTTTCTCCAGGAAAACGGTGCACCGGGTGACATTGCCTCATCTTTGCTGGCTGGTGACTCCACCGTCAATGCCTTTGAATGCAGCCTGTGCAATCTTTGTACTGCAGTCTGTCCAGCCAAAATTGCGCCAGGGAATTTATTCCTGGAGATGCGCCGGCAAGTCATGGCCCACGACAAACGCCCGTCCAAGCGTTATACCTCCATCCTCAAATATGAACGCCGCGGTAGTTCTCGGCTCTTTTCCTGGTATGGTCTGCCGACGAGCTGCGAGACTGTCTTCTTTCCGGGCTGCACCCTGCCCGGCACCAGACCAGAGACCACTTGGCAGATCTATCATGTTCTTAAAGAACAGATCCCGCATCTTGGCGTGATCCTGGATTGCTGCCATAAGCCCTCCCATGATTTAGGACGACAGCAATCTTTTCTGACTTGGTTCAATGATATGCGAGACTGGTTGATCAGGCATGGCGTCCGCAAGATTATTGTGGCCTGCCCTAACTGTTACAAAGTTTTTCAAGGGTATGGCCAGGGACTGACCGTACGGACGGCCTGGGAGATTCTTGCTGAGACAGACCTCAATTCCCCCTATCCTGCCATTGCACGTGGCCAAGTGACCATACACGATCCTTGCCCCTTGCGTGACCATCAGGATGTGCACCAAGCCGTACGGACGCTCATACCCCGCCTTGGCCTGAAAATACGGGAGATGCGGCACTCCAGAAAACGGACCATCTGCTGCGGAGAAGGAGGGGCTGTAGGTTTTGTCAACCCTGACATGGCCGGGAAATGGAAAGATCTGCGCAAGATGGAGGCTGGTGAGGATCTCATCGTTACCTATTGCGCCGGATGCGCCGCCTTTCTAGCCAAGGCTGGAATGAAGGTAGTCCATCTGGGCGACCTGCTGGTAAACCCGGCAAGGGCTCTTTCCGGCAAGGCATCGGTGGCCAAAGCTCCCAAGACCTATCTTAACCGGATAAGATTGAAAAAACGAATGCAAAAGGCAATAGAAACAGGCCAAAACATCTCAGAAAAAGGATGACATGATACTAATTTGTTGACATCAAAACAGGTGTACGGTAATTGAGAAAGGGAGCATGATGCCATGAAGGTATCCACCACCGGTTAAAAATATAAAAGTATTCATTCTGGCCACGAAGGCTTGGGCACATTCGCCTGAGATTTGTGGTTTTTTTTTGCCTGGAATTAAGATACCTTTACAGAGAATGGAGAACAAGACTTGCCAAAAAGAATTTGCATCATTGACGGTCAGGGCGGGGGCATCGGCGCCACCCTGATCAAATATATCAAAGAGGCCTACGGCGAATCCGTGGAGCTGATCGGTCTGGGCACCAACGCCATTGCCACTGCCCAGATGCTCAAATCCGGCGCCAACAAGGGGGCGTCCGGTGAAAACGCCATCTGTCGGACGGTGTACGAGGTTGACTGTATTATTGGCCCCATCACCATCTCCTGGGCCAATTCCATGCTGGGTGAGGTGACCCCGAAAATTGCCGAAGCGATCACCTCCTGTCCAGCCCTGAAAATTCTGCTGCCGCTCTCCCAGGAAAGAATCGAACTGGTGGGTGTCAGCAAGGAACCCCTGCCCCATCTGGTGCAGGCCGTGATAGCTGGAAAACTGAAAGAGGTGGTGAATCATGTGTGAAGCAAGCGCATACCTGAGTAAAGACGGAGAAGAGCAACTGCTCATGGAATCAGTGGACATTATTGAACCGCAGGGCGAGAACATCTTCCGTCTGGTCGGGATCTTTGGTGATCAGAAGATCATCCATGCCCGGATCAAGCTGATGAATCTGGTGGATCACCGGATCATCTTTGAAGAATAAGGGGGATTGCTTTTCCCACCATAATCCTCTTGTAGAAACTTGATTTGACATCCGGATCAAGGTAGCAGGAGTATATAAACTCTGATTACAGAAGTAATCAGAGTGCCCTCACCACCCGATGGTGACACGGGGCAGACACAGACATGCCGGATCAGGCAGCAACAACCTGCTCCGCCAATATGAAAAGAATATCCAAGCCACGAAGGCTTTTGTTCCCGATCCCAGGGACCAAAAACCTTCGTGGCTTTTTTTTTACCAAAAATCCAGCACATTGCCATGGATATCCCAATCATCATCAGGAAAAACAGACTCATAAACAGTGAATTATTACCGGCCATGGCCGTATAGGAGGAAAAGTGGATTGGCTTAAATCTATTATTGAATACGGCGTCATTGGCCTTCTGGGCTGTTTAAGCGTCATCGCAGTGGCAATTGCCATCGAGCGCTTCCGTTTCTTCCGTGGCCTCAGTCTTGACGAATTTAACAATCGTCGACTTCTGGAACTGGCACTTACTCGCCGCTTGCACCTCATCGCCACCATCGGCAGTAATGCCCCCTATGTTGGGCTGCTCGGCACCGTGCTCGGCATTATGCTGATTTTTTACAGTATGGGTCAGGAGGGGATGGTGGATTCCGCCCGGATCATGACCGGGCTGGCCCTGTCGCTGAAGGCCACCGCCGCCGGCCTCCTGGTAGCCATCCCGGCGGTAGTGCTCTACAATCTGCTGTTGCGACGGGCCAAGGAATTGCTGCTCACCTGGGAGGCGGATCATGGATGATAAAGGCTTTGACGGCATCAACGTCATCCCCTTTATCGACATCATGCTGGTACTCCTCACGATCGTCTTGACCACGGCGACCTTCATCGCGGGCGGCACCATCCCGGTCAACCTGCCCAAGGCCGAAAGCAGTACCACCGCCGGACGGGGGGTGACCGTGGAGATCAACCAGGCGGGAAAGATCTATTTTCGGGGAACTGAATACGACCTGGCATCCCTTCGTGCTGTCCTGTCTGCCGAAGACCGGCAAACACCATTCCTAATCCGGGCCGACCGGGCGGTGGCGCTGCAATCTTTTGTTGATGTCATGGGACTGGTAAAAGAGCTGGGCTTTGCAAAGGTAAGCCTGCAAACGGAGGCGACAAAGTGAAACTTGAGGCACGGGCGCTCTCCGAATCGTTTGTACTGCATGGCCTGCTGACAGGGGCCATAATCATCATGGCCGGGGCATTTACTCCACCGCCACCGCCAATACGACTTGATTTCTCCATGCTGCAACCAGCTCTCTCCCCGGCACCACAAGAAACTGTACAGGCACAGGCAGCGGTGGCAGCGCCAACTCCTCCGGAGACAACGCCAACACCCCCAGCACCGCAACCGGAGCCGGTGGCGCTCCCGCAAAAACTGGCGCCGGTCGCCAGCAAGATCAGGCACGCTCCGCAGCCGGCCATACCGGCGCCACAACACTCTCAGGAGCAAAACAGTCCAGAAGTTACCGCAACCACCGCACCCGCTCCGGTCGCAGCAGAGCCTATCGCTACAACCGCAAGTGCATCTGCAACCGATGCCCCTGGCATTCCAGCCGATGAAGAATATCGCCGTCTCAATTTTGGCGCCATCCGCCACTCAATCCTTGCCAATCTGCACTATCCCATGCTTGCCCGCCGCCGGGGCTGGAGCGGTCAGGTGGAGATCGTCTTCAAAATCAGCCCGGATGGCAGTGTCAGTGAATTACGAATCGCAACCAGCAGCGGTTTCTCCGTGCTTGATGACCAGGCCCTGGCCGCAATCCGCCACTCGGCCCCTTTTACGCCGCCGCCACCCATAGCCGCAATCCTGGTCATGCCGGTCAACTTCCAGCTCAACTAAGGGGCAAGCAGAGAGGGTATTGGTGACAAACAACATTTCCCAGACATACGTTTCCCTGCCAACGATTCGATGAGAGATATTTCAATAAAAACACACAGCAGATTTTCAGCAAAGGAGGAAGAAACAGTCAAGACAAAGCTCATAACGAGTTGGGCTCAGATCAAGAAAAAAAGATTATTTATCGTTCGATCAACAAACATCAAAATTTTGAAGGGATAGAATGAATGAATTTTTTAACCAGAAAGAAAAGTCTGCTCCTGGCAGCACTCACCGCCACCATAACCATGCCTCTGGCTGTTCAGGCGGAAGGACCGGTTGTTCTCGACAATATCACGGTCAAGGGGGAGGCCATAACCTCAGCCACCGAACCTATCACCGTCAATACCATAACTTCTGAGGACATTGACGGACTCAAACTGCTGCGTCCGGAACAATTGCTGGAAGAGGTACCAGGCATCGAAATCCATAATTACAACCAGGGTGGCGTGGCCAATGAATTTACGATGCGTGGGTATAATAACTGCGGCCATGGTTCCGATGCCGCCATCGCGATCGATGGTATCCCTTTGAATGAAGGGCAGTCCCATGCTGATGGCTATGCGGACATGAATGTCATCATCCCGTTGGAGATTGATCATGTCGATGTGTTCAAAGGCCCCTCTTCTCCGCTCTTTGGTAATTTCGCCAGGGGTGGAGCCATCTCCTTTAACACAAAAAAAGATGGTGAGTACAACATGTTACGGACCTCAATCGGTTCCTATGACACCTTTGATACCCAGTATGCCTTCGGTCATTCCATCACCGATACTCTCCGTAACAATACCGCCCTGCAGTTTGCGACAACCGATGGCTACCAGGATCACTCCTCATGGCAACGCGGCAACTTCAGCACCCGCCTTGGCTGGCAGACCACACAAGACCTCGACCTTGCTCTCTCTGTCAGAATGAACAAATCCATCTGGGATGCACCAGGTTACATTCCCGAGGCTCAGTTCAGAAACCAAGAAGCGTCCTTCCACCAGGCGGTCAATGCCGAGGATGATGGCGGTGATAAATTCTTTACCACCCAGAAACTAGAAGCAGGCTATCGACTGACGACTAACAGCAAGCTCCTTGCCTGGACCTATGCGACAGAACAGGATTTCACCCGCTTTCAAAAGATGGGTATTACGCCAGGAGGCCAAAAGGAAAAACATAATGAGCGTTTCGTTTATGGTGCCGGGACTAGTTATAATTATGAAGGGCAATACGCAGGCAAGGAAGTGAATGGCGTTGCCGGCATCGAATATTTTTATGAAGATACCGACACCCTTGACTATAACACCTCAAATCGGGTCCGCACCTCGCAGATTACTGATCGCAATTTCGTGATCGATACCTTGTCTTTTTTCGGTCAGGCAGATTATGCCCTCCATCCTCTTTTCAAACCCTGGCTTGGATTTCGTTATGACTCTTTTGGCGGTGACTACACCAACAACGACCCCGGCTCCGCGCCCTTTTCCGAGGACATGAACGACTATTCGCATCTCAGTCCTAAAGTCGGATTCCACAGTGAGCTGCACAAGGCCCTGGATTTCCGAACCAGCTTTACCCAGGGCTTTGCCCTCCCCGGAGATGCGGACAAATACAATAGCAAGATCGGCAGTAAGCCCCAGACCATCAATCAGTATGAAGTCGGTCTCAACTTTACCCCCTCCAAGATGTTTACCGCTGACCTGGCGGTCTTCCGCATTGATAACTTGAATGAAATCCAGGAGACTTATTCCGGATCCGGCATCTATGAGGCACTCGGCGAGACCCGGCGTGAAGGCCTGGAACTCTCTGCGGCAGTCAGGCCGTGGATTAACGGCTTTGAGCTGTTCGGCGATCTTACAGTCAATGATACGGAAGTCATAGAGAATGTTGACCCGACTCTGGTGGGGAAAAAGGTAAAAGGAGTGGCGGACTACACCTCTAATCTGGGAGTTCGTTATCTGGCCCAATCAGGGATCAACACCCAGATTAAATGGCAACATGTGGACAGCTACTATACCGACAGCCAAAACCTCCACAGTTATGCTGGTTACGATGTAACCGATTTCTCCATCAGCTACGGCAACAAGACCGAGAATGGCACAAAATGGCGGGCCAGCCTTGATATCGACAACCTCTTTGACAAACACTACAGCGAGGCCGTCATATTCTATAGCAGTTTGAGCCCCACCAATCTCTACGCAGTCAGTCCGCCCAGAACCTTCTGGCTGCGCCTCAGCATTGACCTATAGGTAAATCATGAACGTACGCCATTTTCTGATCGGCGTGGCACTCCCTTTGCTGCTGCTCGTGGCCTCATGCGATCAGCAGCAAAAGGCCTCTGCCGATACGCCCAAGACCTTGACCCTGATTCTGGGGGAAGAAAATACCGAAGGGTTTGATCCAACGCTTGGTTGGGGAAGCTACGGCAATCCGCTGTTCCAAAGTACCCTGCTCAAACGCGATGCCGACCTGCATATCGTTCCGGATCTGGCCACCGAGTGGAAGCTGGGTGCTGGACAGCTGACCTGGACCGTTAAGATCCGGACCGGAGTTGTATTTTCCGACGGCTCTCCTTTAACAGCCGGAGATGTCGCCTATACATTCAATACGGCGGCCAAAGCCGGAGGGGTTGTCGATCTCTCGAACCTTCAGCAGGCGGAGGCCATTGATGGCCGCACGGTGCTCCTGCGTCTCAGGCATCCGGATATCACCTTTATCCAGCACCTCATCACCCTGGGCATCGTTCCGGAAAAGCTGCATGGCCCCGGTTACGGGCGCAAGCCAATCGGCTCGGGGCCATACAAGCTTATACGCTGGGATGAAGGGCAGCAGATGATCGTCGAGGCCAACGATCACTACTATGGAGGCAAGCCCTCCATCAAACGACTGGTCTTCCTCTTTGCAACCGAGAATGCGGCCATGTCGGCAGCCAGGGCCGGAAAAGTCGATGTGCTGGGCGTTTCTTCCAACCTGGCCGGGCAAAAGATCCCCGGTATGACGCTGCATGCGGTGAAAAGCGTCGACAACCGGGGACTGATGTTTCCGATGGTCCCGGACACCGGCCGGAAGACCCCCCGCGGTCTGGCTATCGGCAATCATGTGACCTCGGATATCGCCATCCGCAAGGCCGTCAACTACGCCATCAACCGGCAGGCACTGGTCGATGCTGTGCTGGACGGGCACGGCCGACCGGCCTTTGGAGCGGTTGATGATCTCCCCTGGGATAATCCGGAGATTCGTTTTACAGACAATGATCCGGAGAAGGCCAAGGCCATTCTGGAAGAGGCCGGCTGGCAAGATACCGATGGCGATGGCGTCCGGGAAAAGGATGGGAGAAAGGCCGAGTTCGAAATACTCTACAACACCAAGGACAGCCTGCGTCAGGGTCTGGCCCTGGCCGTCTCCGACATGCTCCGGCCGGTCGGTATCAAGGCCGTTCCCCGGGGTGAGAACTGGGACCGGATCAAGAACGAACTGACCCACGCCAAGGTGATTGTCTATGGCTTCGGGGGGCATAGCCCTTTGGAGATGTACAAACTGTATCACAGCAACGGCCCCGAGCCGATGTACTGGAACGCCGGATTCTATGCCAACCCGGTGGTGGATGATTATCTGGATCAGGCCCTGCGGGCGCCCTCATTCGAAGAGGCTATGCCGCTGTGGAAAAAGGCGCAATGGGATGGAAAGACGGGTCTTTCTACGCCCGGCGATGCCACCTGGGCATGGCTGGTCAACCTTGATCATACCTACTTTATCGACCGGTGTCTGGATGTCGGTAGATCTCAAATAGAGCCTCATGGGCATGGCTGGCCGATCACGGCCAACATCGACCAGTGGCAATGGACCTGTAAATAGAAAGTTGATGGGAAAGGACTTTCACCGACCGATGCTCCTCTATGGCATTGGTCGGTTATCTTGTGGAAGAGTATGCACTCAATGATCACGCAGTTTTTACTGGTAAAGATATTTCGGCTCATTCTGCTTATCGCCGCAGTTGCGACCCTGTCGTTCGTCCTGGTCAGCAATTCACCCGTCGATCCGGTCGATGCCTATGTCGGGACCGCCATGCTCAGAATCTCCCCGGACCAGCGAGAGGTCATTGCCAAACGCTGGGGACTGGACAGACCCCCTGCTGAACGTTTCGGCAGATGGGCCGGGCAAATGGCAAGAGGCAACTTCGGAGTCTCGACCATTTTCAACGAACCGGTCCTTTCGGTCATCGGTAAGCGCTTTGTCACCTCGTTCTGGCTGATGGCTCTTGCCTGGAGCCTTTCCGGCGCCCTGGGCTTCGGGCTGGGACTCACCGCCGGCGCACAGGAGAATACGCTTCTGGACCGGGGTATCAGACTGTATGCTTATACCATGGCCTCCACCCCGACCTTCTGGGTCGGGATGATCTTGCTGATGGTCTTCTCCGTCTCCCTGGGATGGACCCCGGTCTGCTGTGCCTGGCCTCCGGGACTGAGCGCCGAGCAGGCAACTCTCTGGCAACGGCTGCATCACCTGCTGCTGCCGGCTGTAACCTTGTCCCTGATCGGCATCGCCCAGATTACTCTCCATACCCGTGAAAAGACCATCGAGGCCTTGCGCAGCGATTACGCCGTCTTTGCCCGGGCCCAGGGGGAATCAACCATCGGGATCGTCTTTGCGCGCGCCCTGCGCAATGTGGCATTGCCCGCTGTCACCCTCCAGTTCGCCTCCCTGGGGGAACTGTTCGGCGGTGCGGTACTGGCAGAGCAGGTCTTCGCCTATCCGGGCCTGGGGCGAACCACCGTCGAGGCAGGTATTCGGGGCGACATCCCCCTGCTGCTGGGGATTGTCCTCTTCAGCACGATCTTTGTCTTTACCGGCAACTTCATGGCCGATCTCATCTATCATCTGGTGGACCCACGACTAAGGAAAACAAAAGGGGCCATATCATGATGATCAATTCTTTAGCCCTGGATCGCCGAACTCGCACCATGATGGCTATACTCGGTTGCCTTGTTCTCTTTTCCGGAATTTTTCTCGCTGCCTGGCTCTATGGCGAACAGGGACAGGTGACCAATCTGGCCCTGCGAAAGCTCCCACCTGGCTGGAATCAACCATTCGGGACAGACTGGCTGGGCAGGGACATGTTCGCCAGGACCCTTAAGGGACTCCGCATCAGCCTGGAGATCGGTCTAACTGCCGCTACCTGTTCGGCGGTTATTGCCCTGGTCTTCGGTCTGGCGGCCGCCACCATGGGAAGGATCGTTGACGTTGTGGTAACTTGGTTGTGCGACGTGGGAATGGCCACCCCGCATCTGGTTTTACTGATCCTGATATCCTTTGCCTGCGGTGGCGGGGCCAAAGGGGTCATCATCGCGGTGGCCGCATCACATTGGCCTGCACTCACCCGGGTTATCCGGGCCGAGGTTATGCAGCTCCGTACTTCCGATTACATTAAGCTCTCCCGCCGGCTGGGCAAAAGTCCTGCCTGGATTGCACGGCACCATCTCCTGCCCCACGTGGTACCGCAGTTCCTGGTGGGGTTGCTGCTTCTTTTCCCGCATGCCATCCTGCATGCAGCCGGTCTGACATTCCTCGGTTTCGGCATGTCACCGCACACCCCGGAAATCGGGATATTGCTGGCAGAATCCATGCGTTATCTCTCAACGGGAATGTGGTGGCTGGCCGTGGCTCCGGGGCTGGCCCTTATTATCTCGGTCATGGCCTTCGACGTCCTCGGTAATAACGTCAGGGCACTACTGGATCCAAAAACCTTACGCGAATAGGAAACTCCTCCATGCTTGCCATACAAGATCTTTCCATACGGTTTACCCGTTACACCTTCGGTCTTAAGAAAAAGGAGGGCTGCGTCGTCCGGGGCCTTGACCTGTCGATTGCGCCGGGCCAGGTGATGGCTGTGATCGGCCAATCGGGGGCAGGGAAGAGCCTGCTTGCCCACGCCTTGCTGGGTATCCTGCCGCGCAATGCCCGGGTCGAAGGGAGAGTATTCTTCAAAGGGCAAGCTTTAACCCCTAAACGGCTCTCAGCCTTAAGGGGACGAGAGATTGCGCTGATCCCCCAATCGATAACCGCCCTGAACCCGCTCCTGCGGGTAGGGGTACAGGTGGCCAGAGCTGCACAGCTGAGCGGGATCAGCAAAAAGGATGTGCCAACCACGGTCCGCCGCGCTTTTGCCCGCTACCTTCTCCAGAAAGAGGTTGCAAACTGGTTTCCCTTTCAGCTCTCAGGGGGCATGGCCCGCCGGGTGCTCACCGCCACCGCCACAGTGGGCATGGCCGACCTGATCCTGGCCGACGAACCCACCAGCGGTCTTGATCCGATTACAGCCAGAGAGGCCCTCGCCCATCTGCGCGAACTGGCAGATACCGGCAAGGCCGTGCTACTGATCACCCACGATATTGCGGCAGCCCTGCAGGTCGCCGACATGGTGACGGTATTCTGTGCCGGCACCACCGTGGAAGTGGCCAGGGCCGATGATTTCAAAGGCCTTGGCCATCTCCGTCATCCCTATACCAGGGCTCTCTGGGCTGCCCTGCCGGCCAACAGTTTTATC
>JAQVER010000099.1 GCA_028697885.1 Desulfocapsaceae bacterium | reverse complement strand
TTGTCTCTTTGATATTTACACTGGTCAGGAAACCAAACAGCCCGGCAATCATCAGGGCCATAAAGGTACGGAAGAAGAGGGCCGGCCAGAAGGTTGGATTGAAAAATCCCGGCCAGTAATTGTTGTCAATCAGCCAGTTTCCGGGGGTGAGCATGAAGTCGATAATGCCGTTGATAAGAAAGAGAGAGCACCAGGCACAGGCAAAGTAGATCCAGCCCAGGATCAGGTGTTTCTTTGGTTCCAGCCGGTCAAAGGTGTAGTAATAGAAGAGCAGCGAGACAATTTCCGCCAGAAAAAAGACCCATTCCATGGCAAAGCCAAAAACAAAGGTATGGATCAGGGAAGAGGTGGCCGCCGGACTGAGCAGTGAGATGGTGAGCCAGATTCCAACGCCTGTCATTCCACCGAAGACCATGGTCAGCAGCAGGAAAACCTTGGTGTGTTTGCGGGTATAGGCAAGTATCTCGGCCGAGCCTTCGCGCAGCCCTTTCATCTCGGTCAAAACCAGGAAAAGCCCACCCCCGACGGCAAAATGGGAGACATAAACATGGACAATGGCGACGATGGCGATGAGTAATCCGCCGCCAAAGGCGTCCAGCTGCCAGACAGGATAGTTCATGATTGACCCTCCTTCTTTGCGGGCTGGACAAGCTTGATCATCCACCAGACAAGATAGAGGCCGGCAGCAAAGAGCAGTAGAAATAGAATCATGGGTGAATATTGGGGGACAACTTCAAGGTCAGAAGTGGAAAACCAGGGAGCCAGGGTCTGTCGGCGTACAAGTTCCCGAACCACAACCATGCAGATAATGGCCACTAGGACGGCGCCGCCAGCATGGCGTACACGGTGTTGCAGGCCATAGATCAGGGACAGGATGGCCGCAATAATTCCTGCCAGCAGAAAACAAAATAAAAATGCGCCGGCAGTTCCAGCTACGGTACGGATGGATGTGGGCAAGCCGCCAAAGTACCAGGTGCCGATGCCAAAATTGGCGATGGTGGCATAGGAAAACCAGTTCATGGCCGAGGGGATACGGTCTGCGGCTGTCGTGTCACCGTGCCGCCGTTGCCAGTCATGGAATAGACCAAGGGCTAGTCCGCCTACGGCTACCGAGGCCAAGACTGAGTGCAGATAGCGGGGCAGCAGGGTGGAATCTTCAAAGTTCAGCAGCATCCCATCAGGATGATCAAAATAGCGGACCCAGCTTTCAGGGCTGACCATCAGGCTCATATTATTAGTGAAGAAAAAGGTGATTATCAGCAGGAAGAGAGCAATAAATCCACTGAGCAAGGTGTGCAGTCCGGACAGCTTGGAAAATTGCAGATTATAGATATAGGTTGCATAGTAAGCAAGAATGAGAAGGGCCACAATGGAGAGCCAGAACACGGCCATGAGCACTGAGCTTGTGTACATGAAGTGGCCATAGAGAATCTGCAGAAAAAGCAGGGGGGCAACGCCGAAGTTAACGGTAAAGGCAATGGTAAAGGGAAGTTTCTTGGAGATCAGTAGGTTGTCATCCGGAATTTTATCCCGAAATGCATGATTGCAAAAGGCGATGATGGCCCAGCCCAGCATGATATTCATCACCAGCAGATGGAGAAGAAAGGTAGTTGAAAGCAGGATCTGAAACCAGCCCCAGGGGACCTGCAGGGAGTCTGTGGCGGGAATAAGGTGGGCCGGAATCATGCTGCCTCCATTAATATGCTGGATATGGATTGTCGGATTTATTCCTTGTCTCTGTTTTATATGAGATATGAAAAAAAAATGCAAAATAAAGAAAAACGAGAAAGATTCTTGTTGACGTAAATAGATATATCATTTACAAGACCTTTAATGTCTTATTAATCTTGTTTGAGGGGTGGTATGAGATTAACGCGAGCGGGAGAATATGCCATCAGGTGTATGGTTTATTTGGCCTACAAGGGTCAAGGGGTTCTGGTTGTCAAACAGGAGATAGCAGCTCAGGCGGATATCCCCGGACCTTTTCTGGCCAAGATTGTTCAGAATCTGGCTCGGGCTCATCTGATAGAGATCCGACAGGGGCCAAAAGGAGGCTATATCCTGATGAAGGATCCAGCTGAGATCAGCCTTCTCGAAGTTGTTGAGGTGATGATTGGCAAGATTCAATTGAATGATTGTGTCGGCAGACCCGGCTTCTGTGAGGCCAGTGGACGTTGCCGGGTACACAGGGTCTGGGAAGATGCCAGCGCTCAATTGCGACAGCATCTTGCCGGCGTCACCTTTGCTGAGTTATCCAGGGATGAGTCTTGTCTTCCTGTTTTTTCTGTGCATAATAAAAAGATCTGAAGCTTTTTTCTGGAATGACTGACGAACGTTAACGCAGCGGGGAAGGAGAGGAAATGTCGCAGCCATTGACAAGGGTTTATGCTTTTTATCGGAACGGGTTCAGGTCCATGACTGTGGGAAAAACCCTGTGGAAGATTATCCTGATCAAGCTCCTTGTCATGTTTGCTGTCCTCAAATTATTTTTCTTCCCCAATTATCTTAAGACGAATTTTCAGACCGATGAACAACGGGCCGATCATGTCCTGGAGCAGCTTTCAAGGCCGGTGGTCCAAAACCATTAATAGAAAGGAGGGATGATCAATGGTTGATGTAGATCTGAGTTTGGTGAACTGGTCCAGGGCGCAATTTGCCTTAACGGCCATGTATCACTGGATTTTTGTGCCCCTGACGCTGGGCTTATCTTTTTTGTGTGCCATGTTTGAGTCCATTTATGTCCGGACTGGTGATGAGAAGTGGAAGGCGCTCACCAAGTTCTGGATGACCCTGTTTGGCATTAATTTTGCTATCGGGATAGCTACGGGTATAATTCTTGAGTTTGAGTTCGGCACCAACTGGTCAAATTATTCGTGGATGGTGGGTGATATCTTCGGCGCACCACTGGCCATTGAAGGGATTTTTGCCTTCTTTATTGAAGCGACCTTTTTTGCAGTCATGTTTTTCGGTTGGAACCGCGTATCCAAGGGCTTTCACCTCTTTTCTACTTGGATGGTAGCTGTCGGCTCCAATCTCTCGGCCCTGTGGATTCTGGTGGCCAATGCCTGGATGCAGAATCCGGTAGGCATGGCCTTCAACCCGGAGACGGCCCGTTTTGAGATGGAAAATTTCTGGGCAGTGCTCTTTTCGCCTGTGGCCATGTCCAAATTTACCCATGCGACCAGTTCCGGTTTTCTCCTCGGTTCCCTTTTTGTGGTAACTATTTCTTCCTGGTATCTGATGAAGGGCCGGCATGTGGAGATGGCCAAGAAATCCATCATTGTGGCCTCGGTTTTTGGGCTGCTGGCCTCGGCCTATGTCGGTTTTACCGGAGATGAGGCGGCCTTTGAGGATGCGCAGAAACAGCCTATGAAACTGGCAGCCTTTGAAGGTTTGTATAAAGGTGAAGAGGGTGCAGGCCTTGTCGCCGCTGGAATTATTAACGGTGCCAAGAAGCCTGGGGATTCCCAGAACCCCTTTCTCTTTGAGGTAAAAGTTCCGGGCCTTCTTTCCCTGCTGGCCAATCGTGCCTCAGGCTCATTTGTGCCGGGGATTGATGATCTGGTCTATGGGAATAGTGACCAAAAGGTTATGGGAGTGGCCGAGAAGATGAAGCTGGGACAGCTGGCCGTAGCTGATCTTGCCGCCTTTAAACAGGCCCGGCAGGAGAAGAATGAGGGTGCGGCCAATGAAGCTTTGACCCGCTTTACTGCCAATAAAGAGTTTCTGGGGTATGGGTATCTGAACACGCCGGAAGAGGCAGTTCCGCCGGTGAGTACACTCTTTTATTCTTTCCATATCATGGTCATCCTGGGCTCTCTCTTTCCCGTGATATTTCTCGCCTTTCTGTTTTATACGGTCAAAGGCAAGATTGCCGAGACGCGATGGCTGCTGCCCCTGGGCCTTCTTTCTTATTTTCTTGGTCTTGTCGCCCAGCAGACTGGCTGGGTCGTGGCCGAAGTTGGCCGTCAGCCCTGGGCTATCCAGGGCTTGCTACCGGTAAAAGTGGCGACTACCAATCTGGCAGTGGGCCATGTGCAGGCCACCTTTTTCATGTTTCTGGGGCTTTTCACCCTGCTGCTTATTGCTGAGATAAAAATTATGTTGAAGCAGATTTCCATCGGACCGGAGGGCCTTTAAAATGATAGCAAACCTTGATTACGGAACCTTACAGCAGCTATGGTGGATCCTCTGTAGCGTGGTTGGTTCATTGTTTTTGTTCCTGACCTTTGTGCAGGGCGGCAATACCCTGCTTTGGCAGGTGGCAAAAAATGATGTGGAGAGTGCCTTAGTGATGAACTCGCTGGGCCGTAAATGGGAACTGACCTTTACTACTCTAGTCCTCTTTGGCGGCGCTTTGTTTGCGGCGTTCCCCAAGTTTTATGCCACCAGTTTCGGTGGGGCCTACTGGGTGTGGATGTTGATTCTCTTCACCTTTATCGTCCAGGCGGTCAGTTTTGAATACCGGAAAAAACCGAACAATCTTCTGGGCGCCAAGGTTTATGAGCTTTTTCTACTGATAAACGGCATTGTGGGTGTTCTTTTAATCGGTGCTGCGGTTGGAACCTTCTTTACCGGTTCTAACTTTACTTTGAATGTTTATAACCAGGTAACTTGGACTCATCCCCTGCGAGGAGTGGAGGCGGCCTTTTCGCTCTTCAACCTTTCTCTGGGGCTTTTCCTGGTCTTTAATGCCCGGGTGCTGGGTGGAATGTATCTGCTTAATAATATAAATTTTTCATCCATGGATGCTTTTGAGGCCCGCCTGCGGAAGTCGGTATGGATCAATTTCCTCTGTGCCCTTCCCTTTCTCCTTTATGTGGTGGTTTCACTGCTCCTGATGCAGGGATTTGACGTTAACACCGCAACCGGGGTGGTTTCCATGGTTGCCAATAAGTATCTTTTCAACCTGCTGGCCATGCCGCTGGTTTTGGGCCTTCTGCTGGTTGGTCTGGTGCTGGTGATTCTGGCTGTGCTGACCACTGTCTTCAAAGGAAGCAGTAAAGGGATCTGGCTGGCCGGGCTGGGTACCGTGCTGGTTGGTTTGGCGGTCTTTTTTACGGCTGGCTTTCACAATACGCCTTTTTATCCCTCGAAGGCTGATCTGCAGTCCAGTTTGACAATTTATAATGCCTCTTCCAGTCTCTATACTTTGACTGCCATGACCTATGTGGCCCTGGGAATCCCTTTTGTCCTGGCTTATGTGGCCTATGTATGGAGACAGATGGATTCTCAGAAATTGGCTGCTCATGAAGTGGTTGATCACGAGGCCTATTAGTCATCAGGTGGAAGAGATCTGGAGTTGAGAAATTGTCCCTGATTTTGAGGAGCCGTTACGAAATCACATGGCCATTAATATCTATTTTGTTACGGCACCTTATGCTGCCCTGGGAAATGAAATGGCCATGTTAATTTTTTACAGCGGCTTAGAAGAAAATGGTTTTGAGGAGGTAGTGTAATGACGTATGTACTTATTTTTTCCTGGATCGCCCTGATTATTGTTTCCTATAAAGGGGCGGTTGTGGCCTTGGATAAGGCAGGACTGCTGTAGAATAGAGGTTGATGCATAACGAAAAAGGAAGGGCGTGCCCTTCCTTTTTCGTTTGATGGTACGTTGGCATGGAAAGACTCATTGAGGTTATTATGGACGGACAATCACAAAAAATCACCCTGCTGGGTTCTAATGTTAAGATCCGCAATCTTCCCATCAAGCAGGTCAGTCTTATGGAAGAGGGGAGTCTACCAGCCTATGGCTATAATCCGGGTGATCATATTGAGCTTATGGCTGGTGATGTCTCCATAGAATATGGTCGGCTGGAGCAGTGTCTGACCTGGTTGGCTGCCTATATCGCCGAGTCTGACCTCAATCCGCGGATCCATTCGGTCTCTTACGGGGAACAGAAGGATATCTTCCAGATATTCCGTAAATATATCGGCGCGGACAGCGAGCGGGATGATCATGGCTGGTTCATGGTCAATCAGTATCTGCCGGCAGGAGCCCGGGCCAAGATTGCTGAGCCCTTTCGGATCGATGACGGTAATCGGGAGATCTTCAGCAACAATAATGGCTTGGTGGTGATCGATGATTCCGGCTGCCCTCCGCATCTGACCGAGGAGGATTTTGCCCTCAACCCCGATGCCTGGGTGATTGCCATGGGCATCAGTGTGGCCCACTGGCGACGCTGGGCAGAGATGTGCGGGCCGCGGATAACGCTGTTCTGCCGGCTGGCGGATCTTGAAACCACCCGTATGGAGATGGATTGCTCGGTGAATTGGGAGACTATTGTTGCCATGTGTCTTCGGGCCTTGCGTACGGAAGAGGTGGGACTTTGGGATAGTGTGACCAGAAAGTTTCGCTGTCATATTATAGTGGAGATGTTCCCGCATGGTATCCTTTATATCGGGCCGGATGCAATTTTCTTCCGTCATCGCAAAGGCTGTCTGCCCGAGAAAAGTTCGCCACGGCAACGGGGATCAGTACCCTCTTATGACACCTTGATCCTTGCCATGCTGGCCATGGACGCGCTTCGTTTTGGTGGCTTTGGCTTCAGCCGCAATTATTTTTATGATTTTTCGCAACGGGTGATGCATAACTGGGACAGTCTGTATAAACATGGCTATTATTTTAGGGATACCCTGGAATTTCCCAACCTTGATTTTGTGAAGAGTTATCCCGGCGGTTACGCCTGTTCCTATGTTGATAACGGCCCGGACCCCTCATTTTTTGAGCTTCCAGCCCTCTCCTCAGATTTTGAGACCGTGCTTGATCTGGTCTCCAGCCAGATCTGGTCAACGCAAAAAAAAGCGGCCCTGCGTAAATTTTTCTATCTCGGAAAACCTTCGCCCATGTCTCAGAAGACACCTCTTGCCGGGGCTTATGGGTATCTGGATGAAATTGTGGCGGTACTTCATGATCTTAAAGAAGAGGTGAATCGAAAGACAGGGTTTCATAATCTGCCGATCTTTAATGTGGGCCATCTGCGTACCACCGATCCGGCGGAGATCGATCCGGTGATCACTCTGCAGAATGTCATGGATTCCTATGTGTCTAAGGAAAGTGTGCAACGGCCTCTCTGTATCGGTGTCTTTGGTCCCCCGGGATCCGGAAAATCCTTTGCCGTCCGGCAGGTGGCCAATGTCATTGCTAAAAAATTTCAGGGGAATCCCTTTGATCTCTTTGAATTTAATCTGACCCAGTTTTCTTCACCCGAGGAGATTAATTCGGCCATAGAACCGGTGCGGGCGGCAGTGGCCCGGGGAAAGGTGCCCATTGTTTTCTGGGATGAATTTGATTGCCGATATGAAGGTAATGAGTTCGGTTATCTCCGTTATTTCCTGCCCTCCATGCAGGACGGGGTTACCTATGTCAACGGCATTCCCCATTATATCGGCCGGGCTATCTTTGTGTTTGCCGGCGGGGTGAAGGCCAGTTGGGAAGGCATGGAAAAACTGCTCGATGCGGATCAGCCGGAGATGTTGGAAAAGATGAAGACTTTGAAGATTCCCGATTTCATGAGTCGTTTGCGGGTGGTGCTTGATATTGACGGGATTGAGATTTCAGATGACCTGCTTCGTGATTCAGCCACTTCGGCTGAGCTGGAAGAGCTGCGGCGGGTCTTGCTCAAGCGGGCCTTTATCATTGCCCATCAGATGGATACTCACTGGAAGAAGGCCGCACGTAAGACCTCCGGTCTGCTGTTGCGTTTGCTGTTGGGCCAATACAAGTTCGGTGCCCGTTCCATTGAGGCGGTGATTGAGGCCAGTCGGGCCTCAGATCGTATCGTTTATGGTCTGCCGGAGCTCATTGCCCCCTCGGCTGCGAGAATCCATGCCGAGTGGCGGGTGGAGCTCGAACGTCGTATTGATCAGCTCAGGAAAAAGAAGGGGTTACGGGCGGTGTGGTAAGGAGGAGATAGGGGAGTGGGAATGGAAAGACTTCGTCCTTTCCTGTTCCCACCTTGCTGATTTCTTTCACTGGCATCGCAGGAAAGCTGCTTGGATCATGAGGCTGAAAGCATAACGGCTCTCTTGCTCCTCCCAGTTATTGAGGCCGAAACCGATGAGGGGACCGGCTTTTTCCCATTCCTGAATGCCAAATTTCCAGCCCATCCATCCTTGGGGATATGGGTAGGGATATTCGGGGCCAAAGTAGTCGAAGCGGAATACGTCCTGTTTGTTGCCGAGCTCTTCGCGTGCCATGCCTATCAGGACATGGTTTGCTCCTTTTTCCCGAGCCTCTTTGATTATAGCATCCTGAATATCTTTTCCCGATACTGGTGCAGCGGTGGATGCAATGAGGTGGGCAAATCCCTGACAGGATTTTGGTACTGCATCCTCCTGAAAGCTGACCTCAACACTCTGTGTCGGTGCAAAATGGGGCCCCATGTAGGTTGTTGTCTTGGAGAAGCAGCCCGTAAGAGATAAAGACAGGAGAAAAAAGCACAATCCGGAAAGAAATCTGATTGATTGAGGTGTCATTGGCGTTAACCGGGAAGTTGGCAATGGGTTCTGGACGGTAGTGTCTACCCCTTTATATTTTCTGTAATTTGTTCTGCGGAGACAGATATCACTCCGCAGAGATTTTTTATTCCTCGCAGGTTTTTTACACTTTTTCATGAGATCAATTGCTTATTGTCACAGATGAATAATGTGAATAGTTATTTTTTTACCGCATTGTGCCCCAGAAGGCAAAATCTTTCTGTCTTACTATTTCTGGCCCTTATCATGGCCTAAAAAATAAGCTCATCAAAGGTGACAATGGAGGGAAATTCCTCGGAGTAGCATACCGGCAGGCGTGAGCTGGGCCTTGCCACAAAGATGAGAAAGCCCATCTCGTAAACTTTGGCCGAGCGCAGGACTTTGGCGGTGTCATCGGCCAGCAGGGTCCGTTTTCGGTCATAGTTTAGTATTCCTTCCAGCTTATCCCAGAAAGCAGGCTGTTCTTTGGCCTCTCCCACCTCTTCCGCACAGACAATCCGGTCAAACCATCCTCCGAGCGCGGTCTTGCGCAGCTTGATCTCCAGGGTCTTGGAGTGGGCATTGGTGACGAGATGGACCTGTTTTCCGATCTTCCTCAGAAATTGCAGAAAGTCAATGACGAAAGGGTGTACCTGGATCAGGTGATCCACCTTGCATTTCAGCTCCGGGATGTCGAGCTGGAGCTGTTCCGACCAGTAGTCAAGATCCGTCCATTGCAGGGTGCTCTCCACCCGTTGATACCTCTTCAGCAGTTCCTTCCTGGCCTGTTCGTTGCTCATCCGGTTCTGTTCGGCGAAGATTTTGGGAACATATTCTTCCCAGAAAAAGTCGTCAAAGTATTTATCGAGGAGGGTGCCGTCCATATCCAGAAGGACGGTGTCGACCTGTACCCATGAAAAATCAGGCTGGATCTGGATTGTGTCGTTGTGCATCAGAACTCCTTTGGTGTCGGCACAAGCCGACTTAGATCGGCAAGGGCTTTTCGAATGGCGGTAAACAGGCTCTCCGGAGATGTAAACTCGGCTGGTATCACGAGTCTGCCATCGGGTGTGAGTGTGGGGCCGGGCCGTCCTGGGATTGTGCGAGCCTGAGTCTTTGTTTTGTTTCGTTGTCCGGGTGAATGTGTGACCAGTTTTGCCGGCGTCTTTTTGTCTTGCGGACGATTTTTTTCCAGGTATTGCAGCAGCAGGGCCGGATCAATGGGTGTGGTCTTGAGAAAGGAGAAAACCAGGGTATCCTTGCCCTTCTCCAGTTTGTTTATCTTGAGGCCGGCCAGCTCTTTCTTCAGACTGACGACCTGCAGGAGATTAATGGTTTCAGCGGGTAAGGCGCCATAACGGTCAACCAATTCGTCTTGCATCTCCACGTGCTGGCTATCGTCGGCGTTTACCAGGGAAGAGATCCGGCGGTAGGCAATATAGCGCTGGCTTACATCAGGGATGTAGGACTCGGGGATATAGGCCGAGATCTGGAGGTTGATTTCGGGATCGAGTTCTTCACCAGCTTCACCGCTCAGCGTGTCTGAGTGAACAGCCATGGCCTTCAGGTCGGCCACGGTTTTTTGCAGCAGGTCAAGGTAGAGTTCATAGCCGATGGCGGCGATATGGCCGCTCTGGGAGACACCGAGCAGGTTGCCGCCGCCCCGGATCTGCAGGTCGCTCATGGCCAGCTTGAAACCGCCTCCCAGTTCATTACAGTCTATTAGGGCTCGCAGACGATCTTTGGAGTCGCGGCTCAGGTCGTCAAGTGAGGGAACCAGCAGATAGGCATAGGATTGGGTGCTTGATCTGCCCACCCGACCGCGCAACTGGTAGATCTCAGCCAGACCCAGGGTGTCGGCCCGGTTGATGATAATGGTATTGGCAGAAGGGATGTCTAGGCCAGATTCGATGATGGTGGTACAGATCAGCACGTCGATCTTGCCGCTCACAAAATCCACCATGATCGCCTCAAGATCCTTGCCGGCCATCTGGCCGTGGGCCACAGCGATGCGGGCCTCGGGCACCAGCTCCTGAACGGTTGCGGCCATGCGGTGAATCGATTTTACCCGATTGTGGACGAAAAAGACCTGACCCTTGCGGAGCATCTCTTTACTCACGGCCTCTTTAATAACCAGCTCGTCGTAGCGGGCGACAAATGTCTTGACCGGTCGCCGGTGTTCCGGCGGACTGGAGATGACCGATAGATCCCTGATTCCGAGGAGTGACATCTCCAGGGTTCGGGGAATGGGGGTGGCGGTCAGGGTGAGGATATCTACCTCGGCCTTGATCTGTTTGATCTTCTCCTTATGGCTGACTCCGAAACGATGTTCTTCATCCACGATGAGCAGCCCGAGGTTATTATAGACCACATCCTTGGAGAGCAGGCGATGGGTGCCGATAATGATATCAATCCTGCCCTCGGCCAGATCTTTGATGATTCGCTTCTGGTCTGCACTGCTGCGAAAGCGGTTGATGCAGTCAATGGTCACGGGAAAGCCTGACATCCGCTCCTTAAAGGTCTTGGCATGCTGTTCGGCAAGGACCGTGGTCGGCACCAGAATGGCCACCTGACAACCATCTTCTACCACCTTGAAGGCGGCCCGCACTGCCACCTCGGTCTTGCCGTAGCCTACGTCGCCGCAGACCAGCCGGTCCATGGGTTGCTCCGAAGTGAGATCGTCAATGGTCTCGGTAATGGCCTTGTCCTGCCCCGCGGTCTCATCAAAAGGGAAAGATTCTTCCAGCTCGTGAAACAGCTCTCCAGGCGGGGAGAATCGTCTTCCCTGGCGTATCTCACGGCGGGCATAGATGCTCAGGAGCTCCTGAGCAACCTTCCACACCTCTTCCTTAACCTTAGACTTGGCACTCTGCCAGGACTGGGTTCCAAGTTTATCAATCCTGGGCTCACGATCAGAGAGACCTTCATAGCGGCTGATCAGGTTGAGCCGGTCAACCGGCAGATAGAGTCGGTCGCCTCCTTTATATTCAAGAAGCATGAAATCGTTTTTGATCCCCTGGATCTCCATGGTGACCAGCCCGTGGTAGATCCCCAGGCCATGGTCACGGTGGACCACTACATCCAGAATCTTAAGATCAGCGAAACGAACGGGATCGCCACTCTTCTGCCGGCCAGATTTTTTATTGCCTTTACCACCCCTGCTCCCTAAGCGCATCTCGCCAAACAATTCACTTTCAGAGAGCAGGTGTACTTTCTGTTCAACCAGGGTGAACCCTTCATTTAATGGATGTTCACAGATGAAAATAGATTTGCCGGGGTTGGGAGGGGGAGACTCCAGAGGAGTGAGCGGAGCTGGTAAAAATTGAATACTATGCTGGTGCTTTCCCAGAAGTTCTGCCAGGGTTCTGGCATGACGACTTGACCGACAACAGAGAATTACCTGATCGTCTTGTTCCTGCCAGATCCGGATCTGGTCATTGAGTGGTGCCAGCAGGCCCCTCTTTTTTCGCTGGAGCCCGATATCCTGTTTGAGCAGTTGATGGTTCGTCGTGGTGAAGGCAAGAATTTCTTTCCCTTTGCTGTTGAAATCGGTGCAGAAAAGTTGAGCGAAACCGGCCATTGCCTCTTCCAGCTGCTCAGGATCCAGGAAGAGCTGGGCTGGTAATAAAGCAGGGGTATGTTTTTGCTGGGCGCTGGCAAAGTTTGCCAGGATCCTTTCGTGGACAAGTTCTGTGGACTGCCGACCTGCTTCAGGATCCATGAAAATGAGTCGGGTGTTAGAGGGGAGAAACTCCAGAACTGTCGAGCTTGCTTGCCGTAAGTGTCGGTAAAAAAGCGGGAGGAAAAATTCTATCCCGGAAAAATGATGTCTTCGCTCTATCTGTTCGCCAAGTTGAGCCGTCTGTTCACTGTCCCATTGCAGGTTTTCCGCCGTCTCCGCAAGTTCCTGCAGAGTTTTTCTATCTGCATCAGCCGCAGGCAGGGGAAAGAGGATGTCACTGACCGGCAGCAGAATTGCTTCTGGCAGTTCCTGTTGAGAACGTTGGGTGATGGGATCAAAAACCCGGATGGATTCGATAGTGTCGCCAAAAAAATCCAG
>JAQVER010000018.1 GCA_028697885.1 Desulfocapsaceae bacterium | reverse complement strand
CCTGTATTGGGGTTGTTGAAGATGTTTCAATAACCGGAATTCGAATATGTCAAATTCCGTCACATTTTGGTGAGCATTCCCAAAAATGTTTTAGCATCATGCACGGTCCTCTCCAGGATTTCAAACTCATGTTAAAAGCCAAGTGGAGATCGGAAACTAAAAAAGAGATGTATCAGATGATAGGCTTCCAGGTTGTTAATCCGACAGTCAAGTGGAAGAAATTCCTCGCAGTAACCCTGGCAAGCATGGGAGTAAATAAGAGTTTACCTGACTACGAGGCGGAAAACAGTGTGTTGATAATGGACAAAAAACGAAATAGTTCCCCGTTTGATGAATCCAGCCCGGCATGCAAAAGAAGAAACAATAACGAAGAACAAGATCCTTATAGCATAGCTCTCTTCCTTGCAGCATTGATCTCTGACAATACGACGTTCGCTCGTGGAAAGGGAGGTGCTGGACGCAGAGACAGCACGAGAGTGTCAAGTTCGGCTATGCCCAGGTCCAATAGCATGAAAAACACAAGTGAAAAAAAGCAGCAGAATCGCTGCATGGAACAAAACAGAGAGAGGGAGCAGGGATAGGGATCGTTAACACTATCAGGATTTCGAGGCAGAAAAGAGAATGACTATAGCAAAATCCAAGACAACACGAAAATAAAAGAACTTGGAAGCTGTGAATCCCTGCAACTGATCTTGCCGCCAAAAGGAGGTTTACCATGAAAAAAAGCATAATTTTCTCTGGATTTTGTTTAGTGCTGGCCGCCAGTCCTGCTCTTGCCCACCATCCTGCTGAAGATATTGTTGATCCAGAGATCTACGCCATGATCGATGAAATGGTGGCCGATACCCCCCATGCAGATCTGGTTTTTGACGACGACATGGGAACGACAACAATCACAACCGATTCAGTCAGTGCGGCAGAAGATCTTATTGATGACGGGCTGCTCGCTGGACTTTCCCTGCTTGACGATGACGTGACAGTCACCATTACCTTCCCTGATGAAGTCACAGCAGAAAGCCTCAGTGCTAAAAGTTCCGCTACCAATAAATGGAATGATGGCAAGGACTGGGGAGGACCGGTAATGATTACCGTTGATACGCTGCTCAAGGTGGAGAATGACTAAAATCCCTCTGAGTTCATAAAATGGTCACTAAAATTTTCAGGGTATTCGCTCAGGCGGCAGAGAGACCTCTGTCGCCTGACGGGTGTCCACACGCTCATTTACTGTTTGCTCCCTTTCCATGCCTGAAGTCTAACATGATCGGCAGCACCTTGTTGATTGCAACAGGTTCTGATGACAGGCATCGTGTCGAAGATGCTCCAGCAAACATTGGCGGCATTGCATAAAAGTTCCCAAAAACATTGTTTCTGGCCCCTTGCCAATATTGAATTTGAATGGGCAGCGGGGATTGCTTCCATAATAATTTTCAAAAGGAGGGAAAAATGAAAAGGACAATGCTTTACACAGTACTCTTTACTCTGGCTTTTGGAGCGGGATCAGTTTCGGCTGTTCAGCTTACGCTAGAAGAGCAGATGGGCCGACACGTTTACATGGACAAAGGGCTTTCATTAAACAGAACACAGTCATGCGCTACCTGCCACCATCGAACGGCCGGGTTTGCAGATCCGACTAACAGCCGGGATCCTTATAATACAATGGTTTCCCTGGGGGATGACGGCACATCAAAAGGTGGCAGGAATGCCCCGACGTCAGCCTACACCGGTTACAGTCCGATACTGTATCAAGTGAACGGTGAGTATTTCGGCGGCATGTTCTGGGATGGTCGTAAAACAGGAGAAGTCCTTGGCGATCCCCTGGCAGAGCAGGCTCAGGGACCGCCATTAAATCCAGTGGAGATGGGTTTGTCGTTACCGGGAGATGTGGTGATCAGAGTTTCCGAATCACAGTATGCGAATCTTTTTGTCAGTTATTTTGGCCCGGATTTCTTTGCTGTTCTTGGCGATGACGATACTCCTGATGGTTATCTAGATGCTAAGGCCGATGCAGCCTATGCCGAGATTGCCAAGATGGTAGCGGCTTATGAGCGATCGGCTGAGGTCACCGCATTCACATCAAAATTTGACACGGAAACCTTGACTGCCCAGGAACTGAAGGGGCAGGAGCTCTTTAAAGCAAACTGTTCTTCATGCCATACCGATGAAGTGGTTGGCGACGAACCTGCTCCACTGTTCACCAACTACGGCTACTTCAATATTGGTGTACCGGTAAATGACAGATTACTGACCGTACCGGGTACGGTGTATAATGGTTATGATCTGGGACTTGGGCCAGTAGTTAATGATGCGGCCCAAAATGGCAAATTCAAGGTACCGACCCTGAGAAATATCACGATGACGGCCCCCTATTCCCATAACGGTTATTTCACTACCTTAAGAGAGATGATTTCCTTTATGAATGACAGGGGAGATCTGGTCCCAGAGGTGGATCAGAACGTGACCACTGCGACAGGCAACATGGGATTGAGCGAACAGGATATCGACGACCTTTACGCCTTCCTCAATACCTTGACCGATAAATAGCTGTAAGGATAGAAAAGGCCAAAGTTTTTAAGATGCCCAACTGTCAATCCGGAGCTTCTCCATAAAACGAGGCTCCGGATTTCGTATGCGCTTGCCACCTTGAATATGCCCTGAGGACATGACAGGCCGTCAACCAGCGTTCACACTTTGTTCCTGAAGGCGCTCTGAAGGCGCTTCCGGCTATTTTTTTCTGTAATCCCTTATTTTTTGCTGCCACAGCGCCGGCCCACTCTTATGCACGGACTCCCCCCTGCTGTCCACGGCGACGGTCACCGGCATATCTTCCACCTCAAACTCGTAAATAGCCTCCATACCCAGATCGGCAAAGGCCACCACCCGTGATTTCTTGATCGCCTTGGAGACCAGATAGGCCGCCCCCCCCACGGCCATCAGATAGACCGCGCCATGTTTTTTAATGGATTCAATAGCGACATCACCCCGTTCTGATTTGCCGATCATGCCCAGCAGGCCGGTCTGGGACAGCATCATCTCGGTATATTTATCCATGCGGGTGGCGGTGGTAGGACCGGCAGGGCCGACAATTTCGTCACCGACCGGATCGACAGGCCCGACGTAGTAGATAAATTTCCCTTTAAAGTCCACCCCGGCTGGCAACGGCTCCCCCTGGGCCAGCAACTGCTGGATGCGGCCATGGGCTGCGTCCCGACCTGTGAGGATGGTTCCATTCAGGAGCAGGGTCTCACCAATCCGCCAGCCGGCGATTTCCTCACGACTGAGAGTATCAAGCTGTACCCGTTTCACCTCTGGCCCCATTTCCCATTTAATCTGCGGCCAGTCCTCCAGATGCGGCGGTTCAAAATGAGCCGGGCCGCTGCCGTCGAGAATAAAGTGGATGTGACGGGTAGCAACACAGTTGGGGATCATGCCCACCGGCAGGGAAGCTGCGTGGGTGGGGCAATCCTTGATCTTGACATCAAGTGCCGTGGTCAGTCCGCCCAGGCCCTGAGCGCCGATGCCTAAGTTATTGACTGCCTCATAAATTTCCAGGCGCAACTCTTCTATACGGCTCACTGGCCCGCGTTCGATCAGTTCCTGAATGTCAATGGGTTCCAACAATGATTCCTTGGCCAGCACCATAGCCCGGTCAACCGTCCCACCAATACCGATTCCCAGGATTCCCGGAGGACACCAGCCGGCTCCCATGGTCGGCACGGTCTTCACCACCCAGTCCACGATGGAATCGCCTGGATTCAGGGTCACAAACTTACTCTTATTCTCAGAACCGCCACCCTTGGCCGCAATGCGGATGTCAACAACGCTGCCGGGAACAAGTTCGGTGTAAATGACTGCCGGGGTATTGTCTCCGGTGTTTTTCCTTTTTCCTGCCGGATCGGCAAGCACTGAGGCGCGCAGGGGGTTTTCCGGATTAAGCCAGGCCCGGCGCACTCCTTCATCCACCAGCTCCTGCATACTCCGATCCGTATCAAAGCGGCACTGCATACCAACCTTCAGAAAGACGGTGACAATGCCGGTGTCCTGACAGATCGGACGCTGGCCAATGGCTGCCATCCGGGAGTTGATCAGGATTTGGGCGATAGCGTCTTTGGCTGCCGGATTCTGCTCTTTTTCATAGGCGCGGGCCATGGCCTGAATAAAATCGCGGGGATGAGCATAAGAGATAGACTGCAGACTGTCGGCGATGGAGCTGATAAAGTCTTCTGGATTGATGATAGTCATAATAAGAAAATTTGAGGGTAAAGAGAAAAGAGTGAACAGGAACAGAGGGCTGCCACGAAACGTAAGCCAAGCCCATTAATCCCGCACCATATTTTTCAGTTTACTCGATCATGTCTTGCGGCTCAAGTTCCACTTTGAGCTAACCAGCCTCACAGCGATCTACAACTCGACAAAATCCCCAACATTCAATGTATTCTCAAAAATCATTATGATTCTCCGAAGTAAAGTGGCTAAAGATATTTAGTAAACAGAAAATCGGTACCAACCACGAAAGTGCCCCCGATCAACACCAGATTTTCAAGCTTGACTCCAAGTCAAAAGAAGCTGATAATCTCCTAGAACCCGCTGATTCTAAATTGAAGTACAACTTTTATAGGTTTTTAAGAAGTAAGCGTAGTATTCAGCTAAATGAAAAAAAAGTCGGACAGGACGCCCCTTCAACCCTGATGTTTTTTTACCACAGTAGAGAAGATTACCGGGACAGATGCCCGATCTAAATCACCTGGTCGACCCAGCATAAAATAGTATTATGTCCCCAGATTTCTTTGCGCAGCAGCTGGTGACCGCCGCTGGAGCCGTGGTCTGGCAGGCCGCCTATCTGCCTTTTGGCAAGGCCCAGATTGCAACTGCGACCGTGGCCAATAACCTGCGGTTTGCTGGCCAGTATTTTGATGCGGAGACGGGGTTGCATTATAATTGGAACAGGTTTTATGATCCGGAGGTTGGGAGATACATCTCCGCTGATCCGATTGGGCTTGATGGGGGGATGAATCTGTATGCGTATGTTGCGGGGAATCCGGTAAATGCGGTAGACCCATGGGGGTTGGCTTATATTGATCCAGACCGAAATTATTGGGAATTTCCTATGGGGGCGCCACCATCATCAACACCGCTTAAACCATGGAATGGTAATTTTCGGCCTGGTTTTGATAGGCAAGATGATATCTGTTCTTGGCCTATGGGTGAGTTAAACAATAATAAATGTTATAAAAATTGTTGTAAAAAGCATGATGATTGTTATTCCAAAAATGGGTGTAATTGGTCCTCTTGGATAGGTACTTTTTCTGCTTTTCCAATTGTTCCAGCATGCCAAAAGTGTAACAGAGAAGCTGTTAAGTGTATTTCAGAGGCTAAGCTTAATTATGATGATTGTGAGTGTAACTAATGCCATGAACAAGCAGCATCTTTTATTAGCTCTGATATTGGTATCTTTTAATTTTCTATGCTCTTGTAACCCTATGGATGGATTCGTTGAGTCAAATTTTCTTTTAGCAAATGATTCACGCCTTCCAATATGGCTAAAAATTCCAGAGGGGTATACGAGAGATGATGTTACTGTATCAGTATTTCTCTATTCATCTAATAAAGCCCGATTTGTTGTAAGAGGGCCTAAACCTGAAAGGACAGAGTTAATCAATATTGTAACAAATGCTGAATGGCATGAAGTCACTAAAGAAGTGATTAAACGCCAAGGGAATTATAATTTTTCTCCCCAATACTACTCGGTAACATATCAAAATGTTAAGGATATTGTTAGCTTCCCATGTAAAGGTGCTATTTTTTGGATGGTGAATGATGTTGAAAAAAAATATAGTACCAACCAACCCGAATGTCCTCCTATTAATACTGATGATATTGGTCGTCCGTGATAGGTTGTCTCGGCTCAAAACAAGGGTAGAGTAGTAAGGAAATCCGGGGACACAATACTATTTCCTGTTGATTTTAACATTTTGCCTGCTATCCTTACCCCATGGCGAGAATGAAACGAATAGTCGTACCAAGTTACCCACATCACGTTATACAACGTGGTGTACGCTCGATGGATATTTTTTTCGAGGATGACGACAGAAGAGAATATCTACAGTTGCTCCGCCAACAGGGTGAACAATTTGGCGTACGCTTTATCTCCTACTGTCTTATGACAAATCACGTTCACCTGATCGCAATCCCTGATAAACCTGAGGGCCTCGCGCGTGCTGTCGGTGAAGCGCATCGACGCTATACCCGGATGATTAACTTTCGGAATAATGTGCGGGGATATTTATTTCAGGGTCGTTTTTCCTCTTGTCCGGTGTGTACCGGCGAGTATCTTCTGGCCGCGGTGCGGTATGTAGAGCGGAATCCGGTGCGGGCTAAAATGGTTCCGCAGGCATGGGACTATCCCTGGTCAAGTGCTGCTATCCATTCCGGTGTTATTGATCATGATCCTCTGGTGACAGAATCGAGCCTGTTATCTGAAATAACCGATTGGAAACAATTTCTACGCACTGAATCTGACTACACCGACCAGCTTCGGGAAAAAAGCCGGACAGGACGCCCCTTAGGCCCTGAAAGTTTCTTTACTACAGTGGAGAAAATTACCGGCACAGATGCCCGACCTAAATCACCTGGTCGACCCAGTATTAAATAGTATTATGTCCCCGGATTTCGCTTGTCTCAACAGCCTCCCATCTTCCTTTCGGGCCGTTGAAGGCTGCCACCCTGGGCTCAGTCAATCTGACCAGAAATTACGATCAACGCTACAATGTCGCCCGGATCAAGGCCGGGAGCTTTGATTACACCTATACCCGTGACGCCGCAGGCCATGTGACCGGGATTGCCGGAATCCAGTCCCCGACCACCAGTGACGAGGCGAGCAATTACAGCTACAACCCCGCCAACAACCAGCTGACCGGAACCACCGGCACCACCCCGAAGACCCCGACCTATGACGCCAATGGCAACATGATCACAGACGGGACCTTCACCTTTACCTACGACGGCCTGAACCGGATCATCCAGGTGGAAAAACAAAGTGCAACCGTGGCCACCTACGGCTACGACAGCAGCAACCGCCGCATCCGCAAGACCGTGGGCGCAACCACCACTCACTATCTCTACGACCTCAACAACCAGCTCATCGCCGAGACGCTGGTAGACGGAACCGTACTGAGGGAGTATATTTATCTGGATGGGGAGCCGATGGTCCTGAAGGAATATCAGACCAACCCCGGCACCTATTATTTTATCAACGACCACCTCGGCACCCCGCAGCAGCTGGTCACCGTAAGCGGTGCCGTGGTCTGGCAGGCCGCCTATCTGCCCTTTGGGAAGGCCCAGATCACGACTGCTACCGTGGCCAACAACTTGCGGTTTCCGGGCCAGTATTACGATGCGGAGACGGGGTTGCATTACAACTGGAATAGGTTTTATGATCCGGAGGTGGGAAGGTACATTTCCGCTGATCCGATTGGGTTGCGGGGTGGGTTGAATCTGTATGCTTATGTTTCAGGGAATCCGGTGAATATCCCTGATAAGAGTGGGCTGACAGGCGGTTTATTAGGTAGTATCTGGGATGATTTAATTCCTGATACTGCTGAAAAAATTATTGGTACGGCAAGAGGAAATAAATGCGCCTCTAATTTGTGCAGGAAACAGCCAGGGGATGATCAAATAATTACAGAATGTGTTATGCAAGCAACAGGAAAAGATTCGTTGTTAGGGTCTGGAATTTTAATGCAGTGCATAGAGACCTGCAAGGAAAAGCTCAAAAAATGTCCCCCACCAAATTGTGATAACTAGATGAAAGTTCCATTAATAAACCGAACCTGCATAACAGGCTGGATCATTATCTTTATTTGCGTCCCATATATTCACTCTGCATTTTCTTTGACAGGAGTTGTCTTGTCTTCTGAATGCGACAGCACAGTATCAACCGATATGTGTTTGGCGCATAAAATATTGTTGTTGTATACAGTTGCTTATTTGACACCTGGGGTTATTTCCGCATGGGGTGTTTTTTTTAAGTGGAAGTCTTGGCGCGTCTTAGCATGGATATTTTTTTCAATATCACTGGTGGCGGCAATTTACGATTTCGTTAAACACCCTGGCGGATCAATAGCCGAAACTTTGCGGATCAAGTTTTTTGCTTTACAAGTCATGCGTAACAAGGGGGATACAATAACTTTTTTGTGGTTTTTGTATAAAGATTTTCTCAATTTGATATTATTGCTGATGCTTGCAGGAGTCTTGGCAAATTCATACTTCACACAGGTAGAACCAGGAAGGGGCCAGGTCTTGAAAAATTAGTTTTTTCAATCGCAAAGCGACAAACGACGGGCAGCCCTCGCCCCTACCCAGAACGAACTTCGTACCGGCAATGTCGCATAATGCCCACTTATGTTGCAGTGGCCCCCCACCGGCTCGGAAATCCGGGGACACAATACTATTTCCTGTTGATTTTAACATTTTGCCTGCTATGCTTACCCCATGGCGAGAATGAAACGAATAGTCGTACCAGGTTACCCACATCACGTTATACAACGTGGTGTACGCTCGATGGATATTTTTTTCGAGGATGACGACAGAAGAGAATATCTACAGTTGCTCCGCCAACAGGGTGAACAATTTGGCGTACGCTTTATCTCCTACTGTCTTATGACAAATCACGTTCACCTGATCGCAATCCCTGATAAACCTGAGGGCCTCGCGCGTGCTGTCGGTGAAGCGCATCGACGCTATACCCGGATGATTAACTTTCGGAATAATGTGCGGGAAATCCGGGGACATAATACCATTTCCTGTTGACTTAGCAGCCTCTGTTTTATTAACATATTAATATGTTTCTGGATTTCACTTTTCTCTTTTGCCCTTCCCTATTCCTTACTTAAGGGCCGTAAAGAAATACCCATTACATTTTTATGTTTTTTGGTTTCCCAAGCCCCTTGTTTCTTTACAAAGGCTTATTTGTCTTGCACCCAAAGTTTGCCAGATTTTCCTGATGGCCATAGCCGCTGGGCTTTGCTCATTGCAGACTACAGGAGTGCCTTGGATCTGGCACTCAATCACTGTGGGATCAAAGGGAATGCGACCTAAAACCTCAACCCCACGTTCAACACAGGCTGCCTCTATCGCTGCGGCCATTGCCGGATGCAGATCCCATTTATTGATACAGACAAAAGATTCTAGCCTGAAATGAAGAGCCAGGTCAAGAACTCGTTCCAGATCATGCCAGCCGGACTGACTTGGTTCGGTCACGGCCAAGACCATATCGACACTGGAGAGGGAGGCGATAACCGGACAACCGATCCCTGGCGCGCCATCAATCAGAATCAGATCAACCCCTGTCTGTTCTGCCAGCTCGCGGGCCTGCCGTTTGATAAAGGAGACCAGTTTTCCTGAATTCTCTTCGCCGGCAAAGAGCTGGGCATGAACCAGAGGGCCATAGTCAGTATCGGAGATGAACCAGTCTCCACAGTAATTTTCTTCGAGCACAATGGCCTGTTCCGGGCAGAAATGGGCACAGACGCCACAGCCTTCACAACTCAAAGGGTTCATCAGGGCCGTCTGGCCAACGAGGTCCAGCGTAATGGCCTCAAACTGGCAGAGATCCACACAGATTCCACAGCCACTACACTGATCGCTGATGACTTTTGCCTTGACGCCGGAACGAAATTCATTGCTGCTGCGAGGTTTGGGATCAAGCAGCAGAAGCAGATCAGCGGCATCAACATCACAGTCCACCAGAATCTTGTTTTCCGCGAGATAGGCCAAAGACCCTACCAGGCTGGTCTTACCTGTCCCGCCCTTACCGCTTAAAATAACAATTTCTTTCATGCACAAATCTCCTCGATCAGGGCCTGCAGGGAAGGACGAAGGTCTGGACGCACCTCCACCAGACATTGGCCCCGGGCATAGCCTTCCGCAACCTTTCGGTCAAAGGGAATCTTGAGCAGAACCGGAATATCCTCCTGCCGACACCACTGTTCAACTTGTGCGTCCCCCAGATCTGCCCTGTTGATGATCACCCCACTGGGCTTGGAAAAGTTCCGGAGAACTTCGGCGGCAAGCTTCAGGTCGTGGAGCCCGAAAGGAGTGGGCTCAGTGACCAGGATGACATAGTCCGCATCGGAGATTGCCTCAACAAAAGGACAGGAGGTACCGGGAGGGGCATCAATGATGACCAGCACGTCCTTGTCTGCCTTTTTCTTCACTGCCTTCAACAGAGGAACCGCCATGGCCTCTCCCACCCGCATCCTGCCATGGACAAAGCTGATATTGCCTGCCATGCCGGACTCCAGCATGCCGATCTCCCGCTCACTCCGGACAATGGCATCTTCCGGACAGACCCGAAAGCAACCCAGGCAGGAGTGACACATCTCGGGAAAGGTCATGATGGTATTGGCAAAAAGGGTTATGGCATTAAAGCGGCAGATATCACGGCATTTCCCGCAATAGGTACATTTTTCTTCCAGGATCTGCGGGATGATGACCGTACACCGTTCACTGGTGGCCAGCTCCGGCTTGAGGAAAATATGGCCATTGGGCTCTTCCACATCACAATCAAGGTACTGGACTGGGCCTGGGGCACACATGACCAGACTGGTTGAGACAATGGTCTTGCCTGTTCCACCTTTGCCGCTGGCAACTGCTATCTGCATCTGCTCACCCTATTCCTGCCTGTTTCGACCTCGACCTTTACCGGAACCACAACCGGCGCCGCGACCTCTTCCTTGTCCACCACCTCTTCCTTGTCCACCACCTTGGCCCTGGCCACTACCGCATCCCCGGCATTGCCCGCCACCCGTGCCGCTACCAGCAATGGCCGGCGATGTAAAAGTAACAGGATCGGCAGAAGAACTGGCCTGATCTTGTGAACCACTCCTGAATTTTTCCACAGCCTCGCGTACCGTGCCACTTACATCAGAGACAACCTGAATACCTGCTTTCTCAATCACAGGCATGGCCTTGGGGCCAACTCGTCCGGTAAGAATGGCCCCGACACCTTTATCAGCAACCAGGGCCGCCGCACTTATCCCGGCCCCTTGAGCAACATCTCTGCCCTGGGTGTTGTCTATGGCTTCGATGAGTGTGCCGGTGTCGCTGTCAATTATGAGCAGACAAGCCGCCCTGCCAAATCGAGGATCAACAGGAGAATCCAGATTCATTCCTGTGGCGGAAACAACAATTTTCATAATGCTCTCCCTTTCTCTTAAAAAGATTTCAGTAGAACTTTCCCAAACACGCCAGCCGTATCGTGATTATGCACAGAATATAATGAGATATTACACAAAATCAAGGAAGAAAATGAATACCCTGAAAAAAGTTTCCAACAACAGAAACTTTTTTCGTATTTTTCTTGCCTAGGGTGGTTTAACGGAGAATGGTTCGGGGCGGGTGATATCCGGATGGAGCCGTAGTATTGGGCATGAGGATGCCTTCTTTGCCGATCAGGGTCCCGGGACTGGTTACTGAATTACATCCGGTCTGAGCTTGGTCCCCAAGGATGGCACCAAATTTTCTGCGACCGGTATCAATGGTCTCTTCACTGGTACGAATGACAACATTTCCTGGCAGAAATCTAAGATTGGCAAATTTAGTGCCCGCCCCCAGATTGACGTCCCGGCCCAGGATAGAATCACCGAGATAGGCAAAATGACCGGCCTTAGCATGATCGAGAAAGATGGAATGCTTTACCTCAGTAGTATGGCCAATGACACAATGGGATCCGGTCAGGCAATAGCCACGCAGATACGCCCCCTGACGAATCTCGGTATAGTCGCCGATAATGGCAGGCGACTTGATCAGAGCCCCGCTTTCCACCAGCACTCCACGCCCCAGGGCTATCTGCTTGCCCATGAGCACAGTTCCGGCCATTATGACAGTGGCACCGGTAAGTTCACGGCTCCCGGAACTGACCCGCAGTTGCTGTTTCGTGGTATCGCCATAGACAATCTTCAATCCGCTGGCTGAAAGGATCTGTCCTTCATACAAAACAACCGTCCTGGTCAATGGCTCTCCTTCCGGAAGCAGCGGACTTGTAAGCTGCGGATAGACATAACCGTCCATATACTCTTGCAACCGGGTCAAGGCGGTCCAGACGTACTCCTTTTCAAAAAAAATCTGGGCATGGGAAAACTTGGAGAGATCAAAAAAAGAGTGCGGACTAAGCATGACTAGACTCCATAAACACTAGAAAAAATGAGACTGCGAGAACCATGGAAAAGACATCTTCGGCCATTGAAATAAGGTGAAGATCATAAGGCCAGTAACGAAATGATTAGAGATGTGATGGTTATTTCGCTACAGCCTCAACACAGCATGGCAAAGCCACCCCATTGATGAATTATCACAGGACTCCCAATACTTAAAGGCAAACAATTATGAGTGAAAGGAGTGTTTAATTCAAGCAAAAAAAGACATCTTCTCCCTTTCTCCGACACCTTCCCTCAATTCCCTGAGTGTTCTGCAATTTACAGTCTTGACTTCGACTAGAGCAATGTTTAGTATTTTCAACCGGTTTGAGGATTTATATGATAACCACTTACCATACGTTCTTCCCTGTCTTAATCCACACCTCAAGTACAGGGAAATTATCGGGAGTTACTCTCGAACTCAATAAAAGTCACTTATCCAGTTACGCTGGATCAGGAGGTTTACGTGGAATTTAATGATTCATTATCCATTGGTATGGATGATTTTTCCGACAGTGAAAATATGAAGATTCCGGATACTCTGCCCATGATGGCAGTCCGGGATGTAGTGATCTTTAATTATATGATCATTCCCCTTTTTGTAGGCCGGCCCGGTTCCGTGGAAGCGGTCAACGAGGCGCTGAAGAAAGATAAACTGTTGATGCTTGTCACCCAGAAAGATTCAAGCAGGGACAATCCCGAAGCCGACGATCTCTATTCCGTGGGCATGGTGTGCATGGTCATGCGCACCCTGAAGCTGCCCGACGGACGCTTAAAGGTGCTGGTACAGGCCATTTCCAAGGCCAGGATTCAGGAATACGTGCAGACGGATCCCTTTTATCAAGTCAAGATTGAAGTGCTGCAGGAGGTTGAGCCTGACAAAATTACGGTCAAGATTGAGGCGCTGATGCGCACCGTCCGCGAGCAGACAGAGAAAATCATGTCTCTACGCGGCATCCTTTCTGCCGACCTGATGACCATCATCAACAACATCGAGGAACCTGGACGCCTGGCTGACCTGGTAGGCTCCAACCTGCGCTTGAAAATTGCCGAATCCCAATCCATCCTTGAAGAGGTCGATGGGGTTGCCCGCTTGAAACTGGTCAACATCCTGCTGACCAAAGAACTGGAAGTCACCACCGTCCAAGCCAAGATCCAGTCTGATGCCAAGGAGGAGATGGGCAAGTCCCAGCGCGAATATTATCTGCGTGAGCAGCTACATGCTCTGCAGAAGGAGTTGGGCGATGGGGACGAACGGGTACAGGAGATTGAGGAGCTTTATAAGGCCCTGAAAAAAAAGAAGCTTCCCAAACCTGTACGTAAAGAAGCAGAAAAGCAGATCAGCCGCATGGAGATGATGCACCCTGACTCTTCAGAGGCCACGATTATCAGAACCTACATTGACTGGATCCTCGATGTCCCCTGGAGAAAATCCACGCAGGATCGTCTTGATCTTGTAGCCGCCAAAGAGGTGCTCGATGAAGATCATTACGGCCTGGAAAAAGTCAAGGAACGCATCCTCGAATATCTGGCCGTGCGCAAACTGAACACCACCACCAAAGGTCCGATCCTCTGTTTTGTAGGCCCCCCCGGGGTAGGTAAGACCTCTCTCGGCAAATCCATAGCCCGAGCCATGGGCCGTAAATTCCATCGCATGTCACTGGGTGGGATGCGGGACGAGGCCGAGATCCGCGGCCATCGCCGCACCTATATCGGAGCCATGCCCGGACGAATTATCCAAGGTCTGAAACTGGTTGCCTCCAATAATCCCATTTTTATGATGGATGAGATTGATAAGATCGGTTCTGATTATCGTGGTGACCCCTCGTCCGCCCTTCTGGAAGTTCTCGATCCGGAACAGAATTTTGAGTTCACCGATCACTATATGAATATGCCCTTTGATCTCTCCAAGGTCATGTTCATCACCACCGCCAATATGACCGACACCATCCCCGGACCGCTGCTCGACCGGATGGAGGTAATCCGGCTTTCCGGCTATACCCAGGAGGAGAAACTGGCCATTGCCAGACGCTATCTGCTGCCCCGACAGATCAAGGAAAACGGCATCAAGACCCGCCATATCCGCCTGCAGGATGAAACCCTGCGGCATATTATCAGCCATTATACCTACGAGGCCGGCCTGCGAAATCTGGAACGGGAGATTGGCAAGGTCTGCCGGAAGGTAGCCAGAAAAATCGCGGAAGGCGGTAAAGGGCCTTATAGTATCACGCTAAAAACCATTGACCGTTACCTTGGCCCACCAAAAAACATTCCGGAGTCAGAGCTTGACAGCTTGTCGCAACCAGGGCTCGTCACCGGACTGGCATGGACCGAGGTAGGCGGCGAGATCCTCCATATCGAGGTCAACCTCATGCCTGGCAAGGGCACCTTAACCCTAACCGGTCAGCTTGGCGATGTGATGAAAGAGTCGGTACAGGCAGCGCTCACCTATTGCCGCAGCCGCTCGCAGGAAATGGGGGTGGAGGACAGTTTTTTTGAAAAAACAGATATCCATGTCCATGTCCCGGCCGGTGCCATTCCCAAAGATGGTCCATCTGCCGGAATCACCATGGCTACGGCCATCTATTCCGCCGTCACCAAGCAAGTACTGCCCAAAGGGCTGGCCATGACCGGCGAGGTAACCTTGCGCGGCAGGGTGCTGCCCATTGGCGGACTGAAAGAAAAGGCCTTGGCTGCTCTGCGCGCCGATATTACTAAAGTGATTATTCCCGAGCAGAACCAAAAGGATCTGGCTGAGATCCCCAAAGATATCCGTGACAAAATGCAGTTTTTTCCGGTCAAGGACATGGACGATGTGGTCAAAATTGCCTTTGGGCATGTCCAGAAAACAGATAATAAACAAGATTGAAACTCAGCGGTGCAGCACAGCCTGATTGTCCACAGGCCAAGGATGACCAAGTGCCGCCCATTCCAGAAATGGATATAGGGCGGCCTCCCCATACAGGTAACGAAAGTCCAGCGAACGGCTCTGTTTTTTTAAAAAAAAAGGCCCTTCGCTGGACGGCTTTCTTTTTGTTACTTTGTCCGATAGCAGCGGCTGGCTGGCTAGCCCTCTATGCCTGGCACTCTGCTCCTCAGCAGAAGACAGAATACACCATTGTCACCATTCCTCCCGGATCAGGAATCAGGCAGATACGAAAGATCCTGGCCGAAGCCAAGCTGGTTGATGATGACATCCGCTTTCTGTTGCTGGCCAAGGTTCTTGGTCTGTCTCGGAAATTACCGGCTGGCGAATTCCGGTTAAGCCTCGGGAAAAAACCGGGCGAGGTATTACGACAACTGGCAATGGCCAAGCCGGTTCAATATGCCGTGACCATCCCCGAAGGACTACGGTTAGAAGAGGTGGCAGAGATCTTTGCCGCCGGATCCTGGTGTGATCGGGATCGGTTCCTGGCCCTGGCCCATGATCCTGATTTTATTCATTCCCTGGGGCTTCCATCAGTACCAAGCCTGGAAGGCTATCTTTATCCCGACACCTATCATCTGACCCACGATCTGCGGGATACCAAAGAGCTGATCGCCATGCAGGTGGCCCGTTTTTTTCAAATATGGTCTGCCTTACCCAATAACGCCGGACAACAAATGAGCCGTCATGAGGTTGTCACCCTGGCCTCAGTTGTGGAAAAGGAGACCGGTGATTCGGCAGAAAGACCCATTATTGCCGGCGTCTTTCTCAACCGACTCAAGACCGGGATGCGCCTGCAATCAGACCCCACAGTTGTCTATGGTCTGGAAGATTTTTCAGGGAACCTGACCAGGACAGACCTCAAAACAGAACACCCCTATAACACCTATGTCGTGCCGGCATTACCCGCCGGTCCCATCTGCAATCCAGGCCAAAAGGCAATGGAGGCCGTTCTGCGTCCCGCGCCTACTGACTTTTTTTATTTTGTCTCCAAAAACAACGGAACCCACCAATTCTCGAAAGATCTTTCCGAGCATAATCAGGCAGTTCAGGAATACCAGCACAGAAAGAAATCATCAAAGCAGTGAGTCCCTCCCCCCCCCTCGACATCCACTGAAATGTAGACACCACAAAAACAAGTTGACTTAAGCTTTCTCTCTGGCCGATAATCAAGATTGATTTAAATGTGCTTATGACCATTGAAAAGCACAACAGCAAGCCATAAGGAGTCTCTTCTTTTTGTGGCCCCCCTTGATTTCAAGGCTGTCAACAATGCTTATTAACACCCTTTTCAAATACTGGACCTATCGTCTTTTTGCTCCCGGCGTTGTCCTGCGGGGAACCTATGATGCCTTTCGGGAGCTTCTGGTCTTTGACAGTCGGAGTCACGAACTCATGGCCGACCTGGAAGACCTTTACTATCAAGGGAAAAAAGAAGATTTCTGCAGGATTGCGGCCAGATACGATGCCCTTTCTGCCAGTGTTGGCGGTATGGTGGAGTGCCTTGAGCGTATGGCTCCTGGATCCTTTGTCACCCTGCCTGAATATTTTCGTAAGTTTGACTTTTACAGCAGATTCTTGCTGGCCCCACCCACTCTCCACTTTGGCCCGCCCTTTGTCCTGACTCTGAGGGACCCCGCCGTAAAACCAGAGCTTGCCGGAGGCAAAAGCGCCACCCTGGCCGTATTGACCAAGACCTTGCAACTGCCTGTGCCTTCCGGTTTTATCATCACGGTGAACAGCTTTCATTACCTGCTGGAGTACAATGATCTGCGGAGCGATATCAATGAGCTGCTGGCACAGATCGATCTTGCCAGCCCAGGCAGCCTGGCGCGGATCTCACAACAGCTGATGGAACTGATCAAAAATGCCGAGGTTCCTCCTGATATTGAAAACGAGATCCTGGCTACCCACACAAGCATATGGGCAAACCAGACAGATGATATCCGGGTGGCTGTGCGCAGCAGTGCCGTGGGAGAAGATGGCGAATGCTCTTTTGCCGGACAGTACACTACCCTTCTTGAAGTTCAGAAAGGAAATCTCATCCCGGCCTATCTTACCGTCCTTGCCAGTAAATATACGCCAGAGTCGTTAGCCTACCGGATACACAGTGGACTGAGCGATGAAGAAACACCCATGGCGGTACTGGTGCTCGAGATGATAAATGCCCAGGCCAGCGGGGTCGTGTACACTGTCGACCCCGCTGGCCTGGATTCAGCACATCTGTTCATCCATGCCGTGCCGGGACAGGGAGAAGCACTGGTCAGCGGGCGGAAAATCCCGGATGTTCTGGCAGTGGCAAGAGCAGACACCAGTTGCCATAAAACGGACCCAAACGATATAGCAAAACACTTCCTGACTCAAATGATGACCGCTGAACAGATCACTTCTCTGGCCACTGATGCCCTGAAGATTGAGGCTTATTTCCAAACTCCTCAGGATATCGAATGGACCTTGACCGACAGCGGCAAGATCCTTTTTCTCCAGAGTCGTGCCCTGCAATCTCATGCATCATCGCCAGAGACTAACATCGAGAAAAAACCGACATCAATTAGCGAAATCCAGAGCTCACCATTGCTCCGGGGGGGAACCATGGCCGCACTCGGTCAGGCCTGTGGCCCGGCCTACCGGGTGGACACAAACCATCCTGTAGAACAGGTACCTGCCGGCGCTATTCTGGTAATCAGAGAGACTCTTCCCTCTTACGTTCAGGTTCTTGACCGGGTCAAGGGGGTACTGGCAGAGCTTGGCAGTGTTGTCGGCCATTTTTCCACAGTTTGCCGGGAATACGGCGTCCCCCTGATTTGTGGTCTGGGTCCTGAAATTCAGACAGTAGTAGGTCAAGGTAAGATCATAACCATGCATGCAGAGATGAAGAGCGTCTATGAAGGTGATATCCTGCCCCGCCTGGAGACGCTTCCTCTCCATGAATCACAAAAGCAGCTCCCCTTTTTCCGAAAACTGTGTAAGCTCCTTGACACTATCACCCCCCTGCACCTGATTGACCCAAAGGCCAAAGGATTTAGCCCCGAATCATGCCGTTCCCTGCATGACATTATCCGTTTTGCCCATGAACAGGCGGTCAGATCGATGTTTTCTCTCGGGGATCGCCTGGGGAACCGTTCTCGTAAGCGGAAAAAATTGCTTTCGGATCTGCCTTTTGATATCTTTGTTGTTGATGTCGGCGGCGGCCTGCTTACCGCAGCCGTCCGGGAAGAGACAATCACTGTGGAGCAGATCAGTTCAGCACCCTTTCAGGCCCTGTGGGCAGGACTGACCCACCCTTCGGTGCAATGGCAGGAGAGAGCCCATTTTGACTGGAAACAGTTTGGCGAACTGACCATGGCCGACGGAATCACAAGCTCAGAGTCATCGGATTTTGCCAGCTATGCGGTGCTTGGCACCGATTACATCAACTTAATCATGCGTTTTGGCTATCATTTTACCCTGGTCGATGCCCTCTGTGGCGAGGACAGCTCCAACAACTATTGTCAATTCCGTTTTGCCGGTGGCGGGGCTGACTTTTCCGGCCGTCTGCTGCGTCTTGATTTTATCCGTACCCTGCTTCAGCAGGCAGGATTTCAGATCGAGACCCGGGGTGATCTGCTGGATGCCAGGATCTCTTCCCTGCCGAGTCCGGAGATGAAGATGCACCTGTTCACCCTGGGCCGCCTGCTCGGCGCCACCAGACTTATGGACATGTCCCTGCATGACACTCAGGAAGTAGAGCAATATGTACAGAATTTTCTGGAAGAAACATAACAAAAGACGATCATGCCTTATACCGTAAACTGGCTTACCAGCCAACTGGCTGCCGGCTCCGCCCCCATGTCCTATGACGATCTTGACGCCATCAGGGAACAGGGGATTGATGCCATTGTCAATCTGTGCGGCGAGTTCTGCGACCTGCATCAGATTGAGCAGGAGTCAGGATTTGAGGTCTACTATCTTCCTATTCCGGATGAATGCGCGCCGGATATGGAGTTGATGGAGCAGGCGCTGCAATGGCTTGATGAGGCCCTCTATCTGAAAAAAAAAGTCCTGATTCACTGTCGGCATGGCCTGGGCCGCACCGGCACCTTTGTCTCCGCCTATCTGCTCAGGCGAGGACTGGGACTGAAACTTACCGAAAAAAAACTAAAGCCCGCCCGGGTAACTCCCGGAAACTACAGCCAGTGGAAACTATTGCGTAAGTATGGTAAACAACAAGGGCAACTGAGCGCACGTACGCCGAGCATTGAGGACAAAGAGACCGTTAACCTGCTGCCCTTTCTCCAGGAATATGCGGCAATCCTGCAGGAAGCAGAAGCCTTGGCCCGACAAGCAGGAGTTGACCTTCTGGAGCTGGATACCGAAAGATGCTGTCATACCTATTTTGAGATGGAATTAATAGAAGCCGTCCATATCAGTCATACTCTGAATAGACAGTTAAGCCGGGAACAGCGCCTGGCCGCCATGGATCGGGCAGGCGAGACTTCTTGCCGGCTCAGAAAAAGGCAGAAGACAGAGGGCGGTACTCCGGAAGAAGCTGCCCGACAGCTTGCAGCAAGCCATACCCTTTCCTGCCCACTCCTGGTTGACCAGGCCTGCATCCTGCACGCCAATCGCCCCATAAGATGCCGCTCCGGCCTAAACATGGAGACGCAAGAGAGGCTGAACTTGGTGATACAAACCACTTCCCGTGATGTTTTTCTCGCTCTCACCGGTGAGTTCCCTCCGTCCGGCAGCTTAAGATTTACAATTTTTGACACGGTTTCCGGACAATTTGTGCAACAATATTTTCAAGCCATGATCAAAGACTCTCAAGGATAAAGACATATGGCCCAGCAACAAAAACCAACCCGCCTCCTGATTGTGGACGATGAAAGGGATCTCCTTAACCTGTTGAAGAAAGTTCTGTCCAAAAAATGCGCCTGCGAGGTCGCCTTAACAACATCCAGCCTCGAAGCCCTGGAACTTGTCAGGAGCTGGAAGCCTGATGTGGTACTCACCGACATTATCATGCCGGACATGGATGGTCTGCAGCTCCTGCAGTCCATCGCTGCCATTGACGCCACCATCAGCACCATCATCATGACCGGCTATGGAACCATTGAGATAGCGGTTCAAGCACTGAAAGACGGCGCCTATGACTTTTTTGAAAAGCCCTTTGACAACAACAAAATCAGCCAGGTGGTCAAACGCGCCCTTGAGAGGACATACCTGTTGCGGGAAAATCTGCATCTCCAGCAGCGTCTGACCAGCACCAGTGCGCTGACCGGGTTTGTCGGTCACTCACCGCCATTACGGCGAACTATTGATCTTTTGTCACGCCTGGGACAAAGCGACGCCACCGTACTCATTCGCGGAGAATCAGGAACCGGCAAGGAAGTTGCTGCCCGTACCATCCATGCCATGAGTAAACGGGCAGAGAAAAAGATGATCACCATCAACTGCCCGGCACTTCCTGAGCATATCCTCGAAAGTGAACTATTCGGCTATTGCAAGGGGGCTTTTACCGGTGCCGATCATGACAAAACCGGCCTCTTTCTCGAGGCAGATGGTTCCACCATCTTCCTTGATGAAATTGCCGATCTCCCCTTGGGACTGCAGACAAAACTCCTGAGGGTCCTGCAGGAAAAAGAGATCCAGCCACTGGGACAGACCAAGACCTTCAAGGTTGATGTCCGAGTACTTGCCGCCACCAATCAGGATCTTGAGGCCAAGATGGCCAAAGGGGAATTCCGGGAAGATCTTTTTTACCGTCTGAACGTGATGACAGTCACTCTCCCCACTTTGACAGAGATCAAGGAAGATATCCCCTTACTGGCTCAGCATTTTCTGACCATGTATTCCCAGGAGTATGATCGGGAAGGAATGGAATTCACCCCCGAGGCCCTGCAATGTCTCATGCGCAGGCAATGGAAGGGAAACGTCCGGCAACTGCAGAACATCATCAACCGGGCGGTACTGCTCTCGGACAGCCGCAAAATCACCCCGCATGAGCTGACCAATTTTGAAGATAACGGCAAGAACGGAGAAACACAGAGTCAGGTTCCCGCCTGCGTCTATCAGCTTCCCTATAGACAGGCCAAGGAAAAGGTGATCGGTCCCTTCACCAGCTCATATCTGCGTCACTGCCTGACAGGCTCAAAAGGTAACGTCTCGGCTGCAGCCAAGATCAGCGGCATGGAGCGGCAGGCCTTTCAACGTCTGATGCGCCGTTATCAGGTTGATGCTGACACCTTCAGAACAGCCTGAGATTCCCCCGACCTCTTCCTAATCCCCTGCTTCTGTCAGGAGAATCACCATCCGGACAGCAGGTGACACCTGAATGTTTCACTGTCTCTTTTTTGTTGCAGCCTCTGAATGGAGATCCCAGAGGAACCGCCACATCCTTCATAACATCCCAAAAACGAACAGACAGATAACTCACTAATATGAAAAGACATATACTCTTTTCTCACTTCCTTTCTTTTTCTGGCGCTTAATGTGCATAGCAGAATGATATTGACCTGCTATTCATCCATTAACTTCCAGGTAAAAGTACTCCCTGCTCCATAGCCATATGAACATAACAAAAAAAATCAACATATTTGCCCTGTACCTGCCCCTGGCATTGCTTCTTGCTCCGGATCAGGCCTGGGCATTACAAGTCCACGCCCCCCCGGAGGGTATTTATGTGCATCAGCTGGCCCATCTTTTTTTTGTGGCCGCCTTAAGCTATCTTTTCTGGGATGTAAGACGTAGCGCTTTTCCCGGCAAGGGCTGGCGCTATCTGCAGATCTTCTGCATCCTGATGATCCTCTGGAATATCCTGGCCTTTTCCGGACACTGGCTGGGTTTTGATATTGCCAGTTCCGACATCATCCATCCGGCAGGATATTTTTCGTCACGGCTTATAGGACCCATTACCAGTATCAAATTCATCTATTTCTGTGCCACCCTGGATCATCTGCTCAGTGTGCCGGCACTCTTTTTCCTCTTCCTTTGCATGCGTTCCCTTTATCGCAGCATAGAAACGAAGGAAGAAAAATGACAAGTCTTCCTCTCTATCCGGCCATTATCACCGACATGATCGGCTCGCTGTGTATCATTGTCTTATCATTTCTTGCCCTGCGCTATGCCTGGCTGCTGATCAGGAAACAGCCGGAGAATTTCCTCTGGGGATTTCTCTTTTACTTTTGTCTGACCCTGGCCTCCTTTGCCATCTCCCGGGCCACTGGACATTTAGTCAAACATATCCTCTTATTTTCCGGTGATGAGGAGGCATGGCGCTTTATCAACCCCATTTCCGGGGGCACCAACACCCTGCTCATGATATCCCTGGCCGCCGTCACCCTCTATTACCACAAAGGGATTGAAGGATACCAGGCCATTAACCGCAAGGCCAGAAGCCTGAAAGAAGCCTATGATCAACTGGAAATTGCGGCCGACCAGCTACACAAGATGAATCTGCATTTGGAAGAGATGGTCGAGGAAAGAACCCGTGAGCTCTCGGCCTCGGAAAAGAAATTCCGTAATCTTTTTAACAACTCCAAAGACATGGTCTTTTTCAGCGATGCCAAAAATCACCTTTTGACCATGAACAACGCCGGCTTTAAGATGCTGGGCTATCCCCTCGATGAAGCGCCGGACCTGAACCTCGTGGACATCTTCAAAAATGAGGACGAACTGGAAAGCTACCACAAGGTTCTACGCTCTCAGGGATTTGTCGAGGATCTGGAGGTGGAATTTTCCAAGGCGGACGGCACCGGTATTTCAGTGCTGTTATCGGCCACCGCTGTTTACGATGAAAACAATATGTTGAGTGGATGTGATGCCATCGTTAAAGATCTCACCCGGATCAAGACCATGATGGCACAACTGGCCGCCAGTGAAAAAATGGCCTCGGTGGGCCAGATGGCTGCAGGAGTGGCCCATGAAATCAACACTCCCTTGGGGGTCATCCTTGGCTACGCACAACTGATGATGGATGATTTTTCTGCTGAGAGTGAACCGGGGCAGAATCTGGCCATCATTGAACGGCAGACCAAGGCCTGTCGAAAGATTGTGGCCGATCTGCTCAAATTTTCCCGTCAATCGGAAAGCGCCCGGGAAGATGTCTCCATCAATGAGATACTGATGGATGTCATTGCCGTGACCCAGCACTCTCTGAACATGGACCACATCAATGTCCATCAGGATTTCACCCCTGACCTGCCACTTATTGTCGGTGATACCGAAAGGTTACGGCAGGTCTTCGTCAATTTGGTCAACAATGCCCATCATGCCATGGAGCAGCAGGGCTCAGGCGAGCTAACCATGATCTCCCGCTATGATGCAACCACCCATGAAGTAGTGGCCACTGTCCAGGATAGCGGACATGGGATCCCGGAAAAGATCCTGGCCAGAATCTTTGATCCATTCTTTACCACCAAATCAGTGGGCAAGGGAACGGGTCTGGGCCTCTCGGTTTCCTACGGAATCATTCAGGACCATGGCGGACGAATAGAAGTGGAAAGTCCGGTAACCAACAAACAATCCGGAGAAAAGGCTCAGGGAACGGCCTTTCACATCAAACTTCCGGCAGTGGTGGTTGAGGCAGCAAGTGTACGCGAATAATATTTGTCAAAAAACAGGAAGTTGATGGACTTGCATATAGTCATCAAAGAGATGGCTACACGAAAAGATAAAAAAACGAGACACACAAGCAGTGAAAAATGAGAAGTACTGTGGGTACGCTGCAATGGCGAAAGGCACAGGGCAACGAAGTATTTGGGCCTTTTCGCAACGCTATCAAATGTGACAACTTACTGGAGGGTAAATCATGGCTGAGATATTAGCATTGGACGATGTACAGGATGCAACCGTGCTCATTGGAAAGATTTTGACCAAAAAAGGTCATAATGTGCACACCTTTACCGAAGAGGATGAGGCTATTGCCTACGCCAAGGCCAACAAAGTTGATCTGGCCATTCTTGACATAAAACTGAAGAAAATGAGCGGCATCGAGGTACTGGAGCTGCTCAAGGCATCAACCCCGGAGATGCGGGCCATCATGCTCACCGGCTATCCGACCGTGGAGACGGCCCGTGAGGCCATCAGCCTGGGGGCGGACGAATACTGTGTCAAGCCCATTGACCGGGACGAGCTCGAAGAGAAGGTAGAGAAGGTCCTGAAAGGGAAAGACAAGAAAAGCAGTATCAACGTCTGACAGATAAGGAACAAGACAGTTTGGACAGTACAAATGGTGCATAAAATGCCCCCTACCTACTCACTACTTCCCCATCATACTTGGAGGATATTTTTTCATGGATATTAAAGCAATAAACCTGGCCAGGGCCAAGATGTATCACTTTCTCTCAGCCATGTATCGAGACGAGATCCCCCTCCATCTGATAGAACAGATGAAGAACCGTGATTTTGCAGATCGCATCGATGCACTGCAAGAGATATGCACTATCCAGGATTTCTGTTCCGGCCTGACCAAGATGACCTCAGGTCTCCAGTCAGGAACACCGCAAGAGGTCTTCAGCGCATTGCGCTACGAATATGCCGACCTTTTCTTGAACGCCGGCAACAACCCGGCCTTTCCCTATGAATCCTGCTACGCCACAAGAGAACCGCTGGTCATGCAGGAACCGGTTGTCGCCATGCGCGCCGCCTTGAATGCAGCCGGAGTCCATAAGAATCCCGCTTATTTTGATCTCGATGACCATATCGCCGTCGAACTCGAGTTTATGCGTTACCTGGCCGAACGCGCGGCCTATAACGATGAGGACCAGGAAAAGCAGTTCACTTTTCTGCGCAACCACCTCATGGGCTGGACCGTAGAATTCTGCGCAGTTCTGGCCTCCGCCGCCAAAAGTGATTTCTACCGCGGTCTCTCGGAGTTGACCATGAGTTATCTCTTCAACGAACGGATGTTCTCTTTCTCCATGCTCGCAGACCAGGCCACCAGCCATGCTTATATCACTATCCTCGAACAGATGGCAGCGGCTGTTTCCACTCTCGATCTGGGTGAGGAGTACACCACCATCGCTGAAGGGGCTGAGGCACCGGAGAAGATGCGCAGCGTCAATACTCATTGTTACATCTGCCTGGGACTCTGTGGCCAGGAGGTCAAGGTCAAAGACAATATCATCACCGGCTGCAAAGGTCTGGCCGGCGATCCCAAAGGCGGCGGTCGCCTCTGTGTAAAAGGGGCCAACGCCCACAACAATACCTACAGCGCCTATCGCCTCAAGACCCCGCTGATCAAGGAGAATGGCCGTTTCCGCAAAGCAAGCTGGGACGAAGCCATGGAACGGATGGTGGAGAATCTGAAAAAAATTGATCCGGTACAGCTCGGTTTTCATCAGGGCAACGACTTTAACATGTGGTGCCACGATGCTGTAATGGCAGCCTATGGCACTCCTAATAAAGTGAGCCATCGCCAGATGTGCGACAATCCTGCCCGTATGGCCAATGAGAAAAACTACAGCGAGAAACGGCCTTGGATTGACTATGCCAACTCTCAATTCATCCTGCTTTTTGGTATCAACGAATTGGCCACCTCTGCCGGACAGCGCAAGGTCACCCTGCTCAAACAGGCGGTCAAGAATGGTGCCAAGCTGGTGGTCGTTGACCCGCGCCGTTGCGAGACCGCAGGTATTGCCACCGAATGGATCGCCATTAAACCGGGTACGGACGGGGCCATGGCCATGGGCATGTGTCACACAATAGTCAAAGAGAAATTGTACAATGAGGAATTTGTCGAAAAATGGACCTATGGCTTTGACGCCTTCCAGAAAAGACTGCTGGGCGAAGAGGATGGCATAGAGCGCACTCCCGAATGGGCAGCAGAGATCTGCGGGGTCTCGGCTGAGACCATCAGACGACTTGCCCGTGAATTTGCCGCCGCCGCTCCTGCCGCCGGAGCCAACTCCTGGACCGGGGTTTCCCAGGGAGCCAACACCTTACACGCCGTCCAGGCCCTCATCGCTCTCAATGCCCTGATGGGCTGTTTTGATGCCCCCGGCGGCCCGGCACTGGTCAGCAAAATCAAGCTGGCCTCACCCTGGGGCGACGACCAACCCAAGCCCCCGAACAATGCGGCCAAGGTCAAACTGGACAAAGGCCATCTCTGGAGCGGCTGGATCCCCGGTTATTTTGAAAAGGATGTGGACGCAGGAAAGCTCAAGGCCTTGGTCTGTTATTTCGGCAATCCGGTCATGTCCTGCGGCAATGAGCCCTCCATCAGGCGGGCCATTGAAAAACTGGAATTCTCCTGTTCAATCGACTGCTTCATGTCCAACACCACCGAACTCTGTGATGTGGTGCTGCCCGACTGCACCTATCTGGAACAGAGCCGGGTGGTCTCCGACTGGATGTATGAGGCCTTCCTCTCGCTGGGGCAGAAGGCGATCAATCCCATGTACCAGGCAAGATCTATCGTCTCCATCTTCTCGGAACTGGCGAGACGTCTTGGCTTTGGTGAATACTTCCCCTGGAAGAGTGACGAGGAGTACATGGAAAACCAGATGCGCAACCAGGCAATCAGCCTCGAGGAACTGCGCAAGACCGGCTATTATGTCACCAATGAACAGGAGTTTTACAAGTACAAGAGCTGGGGCTCGATGAATCCGCCGGCCGGTTATGGTGCCTCTGGCAACACCAAGACCGGCAAGTACAATTTCATAAATCCTCTGGCCGAAGAAAATGGGGTGGACGGCCTGCCCGACTACAAAGATCCCTGGGCAGACTGGCCGGAACTGCAACCGGATGAGCAATTTCCCATGATCACCGGCTATTTCCGGGTGCTGGAACATGAACATACCAGCACATTCTGGAATGTCGCCCTGATGAAACAGTGCGGCACCAACCCGGTCTGGATCAATTTTGTGGATGCTAAAGACTTGGGCATTACCAGCGGCGATGATGTCGTGATTACATCCCCTTGGGGCGAGGCCAAGGCCAAGGCCGTGGTCACCTGGGATATCCGCCAGGGAGTTCTGGGTGCCGCCGGTGGTTTTGGCCATAAATTTGGACTGGAAGGTGACCCCAAATATCCACAATTCAAAGGATTTAACACCAACATCCTGATGCCTCCCAACGTGGCCTGTAAATGGACAGGAACACCACCATTGAAGTATATCAAAACAACTATCCGAAAGGCCTGATAAAAATAGGCGGAAGTAAAAATATTTTTCCTTCCGCCTTTCACCTTCAGCCAACATCACAGCCGTCATATGGAACAGATCAACGAACTCAAATATCTCAAGGTCTTTCAAAAAGTGACCAAGCTGATCAGCATGGTACTTGATCACCAGCAGGTGATGGATACTATTGTCCGGGAATTGCCAGGTCTACTTGATATTGATGCCGCCACCATCCGTCTGCTTGATCCCTCGACTAACACCTTTGTCATGGGCGCAGCCCAGGGCCTGTCTATGGAGTACCTGTCACGCAGCCATATTGATACCGATGAGACTATGGCCATGATCAATTCAGGATATCCAGTGGCCAAAACCGATGTTGACCAGGATACCCACTTCAGTGATCAGGTTCTGGTGAGTCAGGAAGGGATCAAAAGTGTGCTCACCCTGCCTATCCTCTTTCAGGATTCAGTCATCGGCATTCTCCGTCTGTTGACCCGGCGCAACAGGATATTCACTTCAGAGGAAATCTCCTTTTCCATGGCACTGGCTGAGCAGGTAGGTATTGCCATCTCCAATGGCCGAATGTTTCAGGAAATGGAAAACCAGATTGACTTTATGAAAGAGGTGCAGGAGATATCGGCGCTTGTCAATTCCACCCTGGACCTGGATTCGGTTTTAAATACCATCGTTGAACGGTTACCCCGCAGTATGAGCTGCAAAGCCTGCACAATCCGTCTGTTACGACCGCAGACAAATCATCTGGAACTGGTCGCCTCCCATGGGATCTCCGAGGAATATATCCGCCGCGGAGAAATTGAAGGAGAACGGAATATTGCCGTGGCTCTTACCGGAGCACCGGTCTCCATCTTTGATGTCAGCCACGATGAAAGAGTACTGTACAAGGAAAATATGAGAAAAGAGGGGATAAAATCCCTACTGGCAGTTCCCCTGAAGGTCAAAAGAGAGGTTATCGGCATCATCCGCATCCTCTCAGACGTCCACCATTGTTTTACCAGCAGCGAAATCAACTTTGCTGTCACCATCGCTGAAATAGGCGGAACCGCCATCCAGAATGCCAGAACCTATCAGAAGATAACCCTGCTCTTTAATCAGGTGGAAGAGAGTGAACGATTTGTTGCGGGCGTCCTCAACTGCATCCGCCCGCAACTGCTGGTGATAGATAAGGATCGACATCTGGTCCTGGCCAATCGGGTCTTTCTCGCTGCCATGGGCAAAGAGGAACAGGAGATTCTAGGCGCCGACTATCACTCCCTGTGGCCGGGCCATGATTGTCCTGTAGAGCATTGTCCAGTGGAGCAAGTCCTGGCAACAGGCCAGACCGCAACCCATGAGCACCAACTGATCAAGGAGGACGGCATGCACTGGGTTGAACGAACAGCATCACCCATGCTTGACGATACAGGGCAGGTTGAATATGTGATCGAGGTTATCCGTGACATCACTGCCAAACGACAATTAGAACTGGAGCATCTGGAACGGGTGAAACTACAAGGGGTTGTGGAACTGGCCGGCACCGTCGCTCATGAAATTAATTCACCCCTCTTTGCCGCCCTGGGAACAGCCCAGTTGCTTGAAGAGGAAATGAAATCGGAAGAGTTGGCGAACGACGTTCAAACCATCATCAGAAATCTCAAGAATATCGGCGAACTGACCAAGAAAATGACAGCCATGACCGGCTTTGAAAGCCGCGACTACGTTGGGAAAACTAAAATCGTTGCCTTACGCTAAATGTTATAAAATCTTGACGACTCAGGAAAAAGTTCAAGTGTATATTACTCCCCAAGAATAATCTCAACAACTCAAGCGATCAAGAGAACAGAATCTTGTACTTTTGCCCCCCTCTCATGTCAAATTCAATTTGCCCCACCAAGCTCATTTCTGAAATCATACGAGGCATATCATCCGTTTACCATCCTGCAGCTTTTTTTTATCAAGTACTTGATTAACAGCGATAACCACTTGATGATATATCAAAAATAGTTTGATTATATATCAAAAATAGTTTGATTATATTACTGCTTTCCTATGAGGAAACAGACAGCAACAAAGCAACAGAAATCAAAGTAATAACATAATTTTATCACTCAAAAAGGCATCACATCCACCACTCATTTCACCTGCTTCTTGAGTTGGTATCGAGGAGCAAAAAAAAATCATTTTTCCCCTTGACTTTCTCTGAAAGAGCGCTAAGACTAGCGAACAAAATTTGAGGGCATGCATTGAAATTCATCCTTAACCATTAATCGTAATGGTAGTCAGTCCCTAAAATTTTTAAGAGCGGCTCCCTCTTCGTTGACGACGTTTCATTGACGAAAAAAGAGAACACTGTGATATTTTTTCTGTTCCTCGTCGGGTGAAAAGGACGATGACGATTGTCAGTTTCAAGTGAACCTTTTGGCCGGCATCATAACAGGGCATCAAAGATGATTGAATGGGATTGCAAGATAATTTTTGTGGCAGTTGATTGTCATTCATCACAAAAATATCACGGATAAAAAATGCCAAATAAATATCAAAAGCCAAGTATTATTCGCAAGCTTGCCCCTTTCAGAATCGATGACCGGGCAATTTCCTATGCGGAGTTTGCCCCTAAGCTATACAATCTCTGTATGACCTTGGGCTTTCGTAAAGGTTTGATCATGCCCTCCAGAGCCTTCTGCTCAGACGAGAACCAGGGCTGGCCAATTATCTTACTGACCAAACATTTCGGCACCTTTCCTTTTAACCATGGCAGGGTTGGCGGGATTGTCGCCATTGACCGCCATGGACCTCATGCTCATCATGGTGAAGACTCAGTGCTTGTTCAAGCCAGTCACGTTGGTTACGACCCTCACACCGGAGTTTACGGCAAATGTACCCGACCCAAAATGGCTGGAACCTGTATTTCTAATTCCTGCGGTAAGATAACCCATGTGATCACCCCCTATCTTGAGCAATATCGCTTTGCCCAGGAAAGGATTTTTCTCCACCGGGACGACAAGGGCATGTATCTGATTACCGTCAAAAATTCCTTTATTGATTTTGATTCGCATCCTGTCAAAAATGGCCTGGTACTCCATCTGGAGAACATCGTCAAAATGAGTGAAAACGGCAAGATCATGCCAATTGCCGCTATCAGCACCAGCCAAACCTATGAGGTTGCTGAAGAGTTTCGTAAACGCATTGATGCCACCGGTTATATCTGGAAAACCGGTGAAGGAGAGTGTATCGGAAAATACCTGAGCGAAGACCTCTTTTATTTCCGGGAAGATCTGCACGAGACTGATGAATCGATCCTCCTGGAGCGAAATCTCATTGAATTCATGCCGATTATTGTCACCTCGCGTAATCCTTCTCTGCGGGCAGCCAAGATCAACATTCAACTTGAATTTGCCCGTACTGTGGAGTCCATCCGCCGTGGTTCGGAATATGCAGGAAAGAATCTCCTGTATATTGCAGGTCTTAATATTGACATTTCCGAATATGAAGGCTATCCCGCCACCACTTATTTTGTACCCTGGGCCGCCCATATCCAGCTCAAGGACGGAACGCCGGAAAAATACAGCAAGCCTCTGGAGCAAGATGCGATCTACACCTTTTTGATGGAACAGGACAGCATCAACCCGGAACAGGCGGACTTGAAAGAGGAAATCGGCAGAATGCTGGCAGCGCCCCGATTTGATATCAGATCTCCTCACTAAATTTGCAAAACAAGGAAAAGTATAAAAACCGCAACCCAGCCCAGTTTTTTTTTTAACACAACCTACACATTTTCGGCACTAACTGTACACTCATCCTCACTCCTACCTAGGAGAGCGGGGAATAAGTATTCATAGGGGAAAATAGCCTGACCCAAAGGGACATGGCCAAGGCAAGCTACTGCGCGTTGCCGCCAAGACAGATAAAATAAGACATTACATACAAGCGTCACATGTAATGACAGCGTATAAAAAATTTGGAGGGAAATAAATGGGCACCATGTTTGTGTCGCTTGCTGTAATCCTGGCAGGAGGAGTTGCTGCACTCCTCTTATGCCGGCAGTTTACCTTGATGAAATTGGTAACTATTGCCACGACAACCGCAGGCTGTGGAGTTGGACTTTTTTACAGTCTCTCCAATCTTTTGAGCCATGCGGCCACTATAGAAATAAGCAGGAATTGGCTCCACCTTTTTACACTTGCTTTTAAGGTGGACAGTATTTCCCTCTTTTTTCTGGTACCGATCTTCACCATCCCACCCCTGGCCCTGTTTTACAGCTTCCATTATATGGGTGACAAGGCCAAGGCGACACGGACTGCTGTCAACTATTTCTTTTTCGCGGTTCTTGTGGCCTCCATGGCCCTGGTGGTTACGGCGGCAAACATTATTACCTTTGCCCTGGCCTGGGAGATCATGTCCCTCTCCTCCTTCTTTCTGGTGATCTTTGACTATCAGACCAAGGCGAACCGCCAGGCGGGCTATATCTATTTTATCTTTGCCCAGGGCGGCGCCATGTTCCTCTTTGCCGCCTTTGCCCTTTTGTATCAGCATACCGGCAGTTTCGACTTCTCCACTTTTGCCACTATTCCGGAAAGTGCCAAGCTCCTGGTTTTCATCCTGGCCTTTCTCTGTTTTGGATCAAAGGCGGGCATCTTTCCCCTTCATCTGGCGAAGATTCAATCTGGTCCTGCCGCCCCGAGTCATATTGCCGCGATTATGTCTGCTGTGATGAGCAAGATGGGTATCTACGCAATTTTTCGGATGTACCTGCTGCTTGATGCCACAACACCACTCATCGGCCAGATCGTCCTGGTGACCGGCATTGGTACCGGTGTCCTGGGTGTTGTCTATGCCCTGGCCAAGCAGGACCTCAAAGAGCTTCTCGCCTATAGCAGTGTAGAGAATATCGGCATCATCCTCATTGGCTTGGGAATCGGTATGGTCGGCGTTTCCGAACAGAGTCAGGCCATGGCCTTCTTTGGCTTTGCCGGGGCCTTTATGCATGTCTTCAACCACTCCATATTTAAATCGCTGCTCTTCATGGGAGCAGGCGCAGTATCCCGCCAAGCCAAGATCACGAATATTGACCAGCTGGGTGGCCTGATGAAACGGATGCCCATCACCGGCAGAGCCTTCCTGGCCGGCTCAGTTGCCATCTCCGGCCTGCCGCCATTCAGCGGTTTTATCGGTGAATTTTTGATCTATTACGGCGCCTTCTACGGTATCAGCAATCATCGCCTGCCTTTCATTCTGGCAATTCTGGCAATTGTCTCCCTGGCGGTCATCGGCGGCCTGGCCGCGGCCTGCTTTACCAAGGTGGTTGGTCTGGGATTTTTGGGGGAACCACGCACCGAGAATGCCGCCAAGGCAACCGAGGCAGGATCCTCCATGACTCTGATCATGGTCCTCCTGGCCCTTACCAGTCTGCTGATCGGCGTCCTCCCGGAGCCCTTTATCAGGCTCGCCTTTGCCGGCATCAACGATGTCCCCTTTACCGTCGGCTTTGACACCCAGGCCTTTATGGGAATTGTTCGTCAAGTCTCGCAGACGGTTGCTATCTTCATAGGCCTTTTGCTGCTGATAACCCTCTTTCGCAAAATCCTCTACCTCAAGAAAGAAATTGGCAGCGGCGGCACCTGGGGCTGCGGCTTTACCCAGCCCACGGTCCGTATGCAATACACCGGCACCTCTTATGCCGCAGAAATGATCGATTTTTACCGGCCATTTGTGCCGGTGAAGAAAATCTACTCAGGTCTCTCTAAAATCTTCCCCGGCAAGACCACCTGGGAGACAGAAGTGGAGGATGTAGCGGAAATAAACTACCAGCTGCGTCTGATCCAACCGCTACTCAAGTTCCTGCATAAGCTGCGCTGGATCCAGCACGGGAAGATCCAGCTCTATATTGCCTATATCGTTCTGGCCATTATTGTCCTGCTCCTTCTTTTATAAAGAGATCAAGTCTGCTCATGGTCGAGTTTAGATAACGGACGTATTAAAAATTAAAAGTGCCGGGACAACACTCTGTCCGGCACTCTTTCGAGTACCATAAAAAAATTGAGGTAAGAGATGGAATCCATATTCTCGTTTTGTTTTGCAATCCTGATAACGCCCCTTCTGCCGGCGCTCATCAAGAAGGTAAAGGCCTGTTATGCGGGCCAGCAGGGTCCACCGCTGCTGATCAACTACTACACCATGGCTAAACTCTTTAAAAAGGGCTCGGTCTACAGCACCAGCACCACTTTTGTCTTTCGGATGGGACCGGTGGTGGGCTGTGCCACCAGCCTGATGATGCTGCTTTTTTTCCCCATGGCCGGCATCGCTCCCCTCTTCTCTTTTCATGGAGATGTGCTGATTCTTTTTTATCTCATGGGATTGGGTCGTTTTTTTACCATTCTGGCCGCACTCGACACCGCCTCACCTTTTGAGGGCATGGGGGCAGCCCGGGAGGCTTTTTTCTCCACCCTGGCTGAAGCCACCGTTTTTGGTATCCTCGTCCTCTTCTTCCGGATCACTGGATCCTTGAGCTTTGCCGAATTCTTTTCCGGCAGCCACCCCATCAGCCTCACCGGTGAACACGGGGCACTGCTGATCCTGGTCATCGTGGCCCTGTACATCGTCATGCTCACCGAGAACTCGCGGGTGCCGGTGGATGACCCGGCCACGCATCTTGAGCTCACTATGATCCATGAGGTTATGATTCTTGATCACAGCGGTCCTGATCTGGCCTTAATCGAGCTGGGTGCCTGGTTTAAACTTCTTTTTTACGCGGGCTTCCTGGCCAGGATTATAGACCCGTTCCAACTGCAAAATGTCTGGCTCAACGGGCTGCTCTTTTATGCAGTCGTCACCTTTATCTACATAACCATTGGCACGGTGGAGTCTATTACCGCCAGATATAAGATGAATATGGTGCCCAAATTTATCCTGACTCCCTTTATTCTGGTCTTTTTCGCCACCATCCTCACCATGGAGCTGATCAAATGAGTGTTTTTTCAGATGCCCTACTGGCCCTTACCCTTCTGTCAGTGTTAATGTCACTGGCTGCGCACCGCCTCGTGGCCCTGGTCAAAATCATGGCCTTTCAAGGCATTGTGGTGTCGCTCATTCCCCTTTTCCTTGAAAACCTTCATGCTATGACCATGGGCTCCATTCTCATGCTGCAGGTCATGATTCTCATCAAAGGCTTCTTCATCCCCGGTTTTATCTATGTGGCAGAGAGAAAGATCAAAATAAGGCGCGAGATTGAACCTATTGTCGGCTACCATGCCTCACTTTTTGCCGGCCTGCTTTTTATCCTGATTTCCGTTTTTATTGCCGATCGGATCTATGCCTCCCAATCTCTTCCAGGGGAGCATGTGCTGCTGATGATTACTGCCATCACCACCCTGGCCTCCGGGCTTTTTCTGCTCATGAGTCGTCATAAGGCCATTACCCAGGTTATCGGCTATCTGATGATGGAAAACGGCATCTACCTCTTCGGTACCGCCCTGGCCAAGCAGACCCATACCCAGTATCTAGTTGAATTCGGGGTTTTACTCGATCTCCTCGTGGGTATCATGATCATGGGTATTGTGCTCAATAATATCAACAGCTCCTTTGATGATGTCGATACCGCCCTCCTTGGGCAATTAAAGGATTAGCAAAGGCGCCGAGATGGTTGAGTCGTTGCCAATATTTATTTTTCATTTAGGTAAGGATATATAATAAAATGTTAGAATTTACCTGCCTCATCCCCCTGTTTACAGGGATTATCGCCATGTTCCTACCGGTCAAGTTTGGCCGGGGAATCCTGGTGGTGACAGCCTTGCTTCACCTGCAGATAACAATCATGGCATGGCTGGGCAAGATAACGCCGGGTCTGCCCCAATATTTTTCTGCTTCTCCAGAGGGTTTGCTGGTGCTGCTGGTCGCCTCGTTTATCTTTCTCTTTATCTCGATTTATGCCGTATCCTATATGAGCGTGACCGAAATAACCAGTGAGCCCATTTATATCGGTTGTACCCTGTTCTTTCTGTCTTCCATGTCCATGGTTGCCTTGGCTGACCATCTGATAGTTCTGTGGATTGCCATCGAGGCGACAACCCTGATGAGTGCCCCGTTGATATTCCTGCATCGATCCAAATCAGCATTGGAGGCAACTTGGAAGTACGTCATGATCTGTTCTGTGGGTATTGCCCTGGCCCTGCTTGGCTGTTTCTTCATCGTCCTGTCCATGGATATCGGCAATGTCCAGGTCCCGATTACCTTCAGCGGTCTAGGTGCAGTGGCAACACAGCTTGACCCGATGTGGCTTAAGGCCGGTTTTATCTTTCTGGTGATCGGCTATGGGACCAAGATGGGCCTGGCTCCTATGCATACCTGGCTGCCGGATGCTCATAGTGAGGCACCAAGCCCGGCCTCAGCCCTGCTTTCAGGAGCTCTGCTCAACTGTGCCTTCCTCGGTGTCTATCGCAGTCATCGGCTCCTGTACCAGGCCGGTCTCGGTGATTTTTCCAGCAATATTCTCATCGGCCTTGGCCTGCTGTCCATGCTCATGGCCGCCATCTTCATCTTTAACCAGACCGGCTATAAGCGGATGCTGGCTTATTCAAGCATTGAGAATATGGGAATTATCGCCTTTGGCGTGGGGATTGGCGGCCTGGCTACCTATGGCGCCATGCTCCATCTCATCCACCACTCGCTGATTAAATCTTCCCTCTTTTTATCCGCCGGTAACGTTTTGCTGGGCTACGGCAGCAAGCTGATCAGCAAAACCGGCAATATGGCCAAGGTCTTCCCCAAGACCTTCACCGCATTTTTTGCGGGGTTTGCCGGAATTTCCGGGTTTCCGCCCTTCGGTATCTTTGTCAGTGAGCTCCTCATAATCATGGGAGCCTTTCAGCAGGGCAGAACTATCGAAGTCAGCATCTTTATCCTGGCCCTTATCCTGATCTTCGCCGGCGCCTCACGTCTGGTGATGAAGATGAGCTTTGGTAAATGGGATGAAGAGATCCTGGTTGATGAAAATTGGACCAGGGTTCTGCCCTCATACGCCCTGCTGCTCACCTCTGTAATTCTCTGCGTCTGGCTGCCGGACAGCCTCTATCAAACAATTCTTTCGGCAATTGCCACTATCGGAGGTAGCGTTAATGGATAAGTTGCTACAAATACAAAACAATGAAAAAATAAACAGGGCCGATATTCCCCACCTGCCCTTTGAGACCTTTCGCCAGCAACTTCTCGAATGTGCGGCAACAGGAGGGAAAGTAGTACAGTTTTTTGCCTATGAGGATGAGGGTGTAAGCAAACTGCTGGCTGTCATGCGCACCGACAAACTCTATGTCGGCGGCTGTGACGCCCCTGATTCTTTTGCCTCCCTGACTGCCGAATCGGAAATATTCCACATGTTCGAGCGGGAGATCGGCGAGCAGTACGGGCTCAAGGCGGAAGGACATCCCTGGCTGAAGATGGTTCGCTACCATAGCAACTATAATGGAAAGAAGGATGTCTTCGACAACAACTACAGCCAGGATATTCCAGGCAACTACCCCTACTTTTCCGTTGAAGGCGAAACCGTCCATGAGGTAGCAGTGGGACCGGTGCACGCCGGAATTATCGAGCCCGGCCATTTTCGCTTTCAATGTTGCGGTGAACGCGTTTTTCATCTGGAGATCCAGCTCGGCTATCAACACCGGGGAGTCGAGAAACTGCTGCAGTCCGTTCCCCTAAAAAGAATGGCCATTATCGCCGAGACTATTGCCGGCGACACCACCATCGGCCATGGCCTCTGTCAGGCACAGGCCCTCGAAGCGCTGGCAGGCCTTGAGGTAGATAAAGGGGCCAAGACAGTGCGCACCATCGCTCTCGAGCTTGAACGCATTGCCAATCATATCGGCGACCTGGGCGCCCTCAGCCTTGATGTGGCCTTTAATCCACCTTCCGCCTATTTCGGCCGGATCCGGGGTGAATACCTCAACCCGACCCAGATTCTGGGTGGCAACCGCTTTGGACGCGGCCTGGTAAGAGCCGGTGGGGTCACCCACGTTATGGGCGATGAGCAGAAAAAACTGCTGCGCGATAAACTGGCAGAGCTCACTCCGGAGGTGGAGCATGTCAATGAGCTGATCTTTTCCGCCCCCAGTGTTACCGGCCGTTTTGACAATACCGGCAAGGTGAGCAAAGAAAATGCTGAAAAGATCGGTCTGGTCGGCTACGCCGGTCGTGCCTCAGGTCTGAGCTATGATGCCAGGGTCAGCTTCCCCACCGAATGCTATGCCGAACTGCCAGCAAACAGCAACAGCAAAACCGATGGTGATGTCCACTCACGGGGCATGGTGCGGCGGGAGGAAATCATGCATTCCACCAGTCTGATTAATACCCTGCTGGATAAAATGGAAGAAGCCAAAAGCTACACGCCTCAGGAACTGCTGCAACTGGCCCCTCACTCCTTCGTGGTAAGCATCAATGAGGGTTGGCGGGGAGAGGTCTCTCACTGCATTTTGACCGATGCCAAAGGAGAGATTTTGCGCTACAAGGTGAAAGATCCCTCTTTTCACAATTGGATGGGGCTGGCCTTATCTCTGCGCGATGAAGGAATTTCCGACTTCCCTCTGTGCAATAAGAGCTTCAACCTTTCCTACTGCGGGTTTGATCTGTAGCCGCTGTAGATACTATCGTCTTTTGAAGATAAGAGACGGCATAAGGGGCCGTAAACGAAATGAGCATGAAAGACATTCCTCATTTTCTCTAAGCTCCTAAAGATTCCTTAAATTCAGGATAAACATTAAGGTTTTGCTATGTTACAAGTAATAAAAAATAGATTAGAACAAGGGCACCGGACCTCTAAATACCCCAAAGAGCCGATCAACCTCTATAAGAGATTTCGCGGCCTACCCAAGGTAGACCCGAAATGTGATGGAGCTTTGATACAACGCTGCGCTGACGCCTGCCCCCAGGACTGCATTGATACCAAAAACTGTCGGATTGATCTGGGCCGTTGTGTATTCTGCGGCCTCTGTGAGACTCTGTCCGGCGGTAAATTTGTAACCTTTTCCCAAAATTGTGAAATGGGTACCGCCAGCCGTGACGATCTTTTCACCCAGGGAGACCTGCCCGCCTTGGCCGAACATTCCAAAAAGCATTTTAAGAAGCTCTTTGGCCGCTCCCTGCAGCTCCGCCAGATATCAGCAGGGGGCTGCAATGCCTGCGAGGCCGACACCAACGTATTGAATACACCGTTCTGGGATCTTTCCCGCTTTGGGATTCAATTTGTCGCCTCCCCGCGGCATGCTGACGGTATCCATGTCACCGGTCCTCTGACCAAGAACATGCGGGCCGCGACCATCACCACCTTTGAAGCCATTCCACACCCCAAAGTGGTGATTGCCAGTGGTGCATGCGCTATTTCCGGCGGCCCTTTTTATGGCAGTGATGAAATCGTTGGCGATCTCAACAGCATCATCCCGGTTGATCTTTATATTCCCGGATGTCCGCCTCATCCACTTACTACTCTGCATGCTTTATTGACTTATTTTAAGTAGTTATGTGAAGTTATTTATTTGCTGTGATATCGGAAAGGCCCCGGTGCTTTTCCCTTGACTTTCTCACTAAGAGAGCTAAGTACTAGCATACTAAATTTCAAAATATGATTTAAAATTTATTTTTCACCATTACGATGGTCAATCTTTATAATTTTTTACAACGGCCTTTCGGGCCAACCAAATTTACTTGAAGAGGAAAGAAAAAATGCTGACAAAAATTTTTCCGTTTTTAGCCTGGTTTGAAGGCTATAGCGGCGGTAAATTCAAGCTGGACTTCGTGGCCGGCATCACAGTCGCCTTGGTGCTGATTCCCCAGTCTATGGCCTATGCCCAACTGGCGGGCCTCCCCGCCTATTACGGCCTGTATGCCGCTTTTCTGCCACCAATGATTGCAGCCCTGTTCGGCTCCAGTCGTCAACTCGGCACCGGTCCCGTAGCTGTTGTTTCCCTGATGTCAGCAGCCTCCCTGGCACCGCTGGCCTCGGCCGGATCCCCCGAATTTATTGCCTACTCCATTTGTCTGGCGCTGGTTGTCGGTATTTTCCAGTTTTCTCTCGGTGTCCTGCGTCTGGGCATGGTGGTTAATTTTCTTTCCCATCCGGTGATCAACGGCTTTACCAATGCCGCCGCTATCATCATTGCCTCCTCCCAGTTTTCCAAGTTCTTTGGAGTATATGTAGACAGCGCCCCCCATCACTATCAAACCATGGTGCGGGTATTCCAGGCAGCCATGGATTACACTCATATCCCAACCCTGCTTTACGGTATTGGCGCAGTGGCTATTATGGTCGTTCTACGTCGTATCAATCCCCGGATTCCCAATGTCCTGATCGCTGTTGTGATCACCACCCTGCTTTCTTATTTTACCCATTTTAACAACGATGCCTCTGTACCAACCGAAGCTATCCACGTCGACGGAATTGAGAAAACTATAAGCGAATTCAATAAAGCGATCATAGCGATCAAAGAAAAAGGTGATGAGCGTACCCAAATGGGCAAGGAGGTTGATACCCTGCAAGCCGAACATCGCACCCATGGGGCCGCAATCGAGCTGATCAAGGCCAAACACGAAGTAGATATACTCACCGCGGAAATAGAAGAGGCACAAACCCATGCCCAAGACTTGCGTTATGAACTACGGCATTTGAAGCTTGAGGCAGTCAAAGAGGGAGAACAATCAACCTTCTATCCCAAAGGACATCTTCCCGAAGGCCTAAAGGGTGATGGCGGTACCTGGAGGATCAAGGTAAAAAACAGTGCCCTGGATCCAGCGAAGATCAGCATGATGGGCGGCGGCGCTATTGTCGGCACGATCCCCGAAGGCCTGCCAAAATTCACCATACCAGTCCTCACTGCCAAGACTTTTTCCAAACTGCTGCCCACAGCGATTATCATTTCCCTGCTTGGCTTTATGGAGGCCATTGCCATTGCCAAGGCCATGGCGGCCAAGACTGGACAGAAGCTTGACCCTAACCAGGAACTCATCGGCCAGGGCCTTGGAAATATACTGGGATCATTCAGCTCCAGTTACGCCACTTCCGGTTCCTTCTCCCGTTCTGCGGTCAATCTGCAGGCGGGTGCGGTTTCCGGTATCTCTTCGGTGGTCACTTCCCTGATGGTTGTTGCCACCCTCCTCTTCTTTACGCCATTGCTCTATCATCTGCCCCAGGCCACTCTGGCTGCAGTCATCATGATGGCTGTTATCGGCCTGCTCAATGTTAAGGGCTTTGCCCATGCCTGGAAGGCTCAGTGGTATGATGGTGCCATCTCCATCCTCGCCTTCTGCGTCACCCTCTACTTTGCACCGCATCTTGACAAGGGCATAATGGTTGGTGTCGCGCTATCCATGGCAGTCTTTCTCTACAAGTCGATGCGGCCGGTAGTGGCCTCTCTGTCCATGAATGAGAACAATGTTCTGACAAACGCTGAACATTACCGTTTAAAAGGGTGCCGCCATGTGTCAGTCGTGCGTTTTGACGGCGCGTTGTTCTTTGCCAACGCCAGCTATCTTGACGAGCAGGTTGCCAAGTTCCGTACAGAACAACCCGACCTGCGTTACGTCTTACTTGATGCCAAGGGTATCAACGACATGGACGCCTCGGGAGAAGAGGCTCTGGCCATGCTCGTTGCCCGCTTGCGTGCTGCCAAACTTGGCTTTGCCATGTGCGGTGTCAAAGGTCAGGTAATGGCCGTTATGGAGCGTACCGGCCTCCATAATAAAATCGGCGCCAATCATCTCTTTCCAGATACGGAAACCGCGCTTAAGTCCATTCTCGAGGAGATCCACACCAAGCCCGATCTGCCTCTTAAGGGCTGTGGAGATTGCCCTTTGACGAAGTATATCCCAGCCTAAAGGGCCGGGACCTACTTCGTAAATAAAAAAAGCCAGGGGTCCCCTTTTAAGGATACCTGGCTTTTTTATTGGTTCAACGGGAGAGTCGATAAAATGACCTACCTTCGAGATATTAGGCCTTAATCGATATACAATGTCAGAAACGGTTCCCATAATCCGTTTCGACATTCAGCTGCCATGGTGTTTTCTAAACAATTTGACAATTGCAACGAGCTTAGAATATAAATCATCTGGTACGTAACAGGCATTGAGGATGGAGACGGGAATATCTTCATTGTCATCATTTTGTTCCTTTTTCGGGCAGGGCTCTGGGTGAAGCGAGGAATGTCGATAAATTCGTGCAGACTTCTCTTTCTTACGACGCCACTCCCTTGATGACTTTCTTCGAGACCATCTAATGAGTCATGGGTAAGAAATGAAAACCACACTACTACAACTGTTCCTGCATCTGCTTCTGCTTTTCAGCCTTTCTCCCTTGCTGGCTGGTGTTATTGGCAAGACCAAGGCCCTCTTTGCCGGCCGTATCGGTCCACCCTTTCTCCAGTTGTACTTCGACATCTGGAAGCTGATCAGTAAGAGACTGGTCCTCAGCCGTACAACCACCTGGATTTTCCGGGTCGGACCAGTGACGGGACTCGTGGTTCCAGTGCTTGCAGCCCTCCTGATTCCCTTCGGGGCCATCGGGGCGCCCATCTCCTTTAACGGCGACCTGATCTTTTTTGTCTATCTCTTCGGACTGTCTCGTTTTTTCATCGCCTCTTCCGCCCTTGATACCGGCTCTGCTTTTGAGGGGATGGGAGCGGTGCGTGAGGTCACCTATTCCTGTCTGGCTGAACCCACTATTTTATTATCCTTCATTGTTCTGGCACGGCTTTCCGGATCACTTTCCCTGGATGCCATGTTCGGACAGACTCTCGCAGCATCCTGGCACACTGCCGCGCCATCATTGCTGTTAATCCTTGCATGCATGTTCCTTGTGACCCTGGTGGAGAACTGCCGCATCCCTTTTGATGATCCCAACACCCATCTGGAATTGACCATGATCCACGAAGTTATGGTCCTTGATCATAGCGGGCCGGATTTCGGCATGATCCTCTATGGGGCGGCCATGAAACTCTTTGTCCTTGGTGCCTTGGTGGTGGGCTTATTGGTTCCCGACACAACAGGGAATATGGCCCTTGACATCCTGCTGTTTACCGTTTGCATGCTTGTGCTGGCCGTGCTTGTCGGGGTTGTTGAATCCACCATCGCACGCTTACGGCTGATACGGATTCCCCAACTCCTGGTGGGTGGCATGCTGCTCTCATTTTTCTCACTGATCCTGCTTTTAAGGTAACTCCATGAATAATACTGCCAACCTTCTGTTGTTGCTGGTCGTCATGCTCAACTTCTTTATTCTGGGCAGCAGCCGCCTGGGGTCAAATATCCGCACCATTGCCATTCAGGGCGGAATGCTTTCCCTGTTGCCGGTTCTCGCGCACGGCTTTTCCAACCATACCGTTTTTCTGGCCGTCGCTGCCTTTCTGCTCAAGGGAATTGCCATCCCCTACCTGCTTTTCAGAGCCGTTCGTCAAGTTCATATCGGCCGGGAGATCCAGCCGTTGTTCGGCTATGTGCCAACCCTTATTCTTGGTACCTTGGCCACCGCCGCTTCCTTTATCTTCAGCGACCGGCTGCCGCTGGTTGCCGAACACAACCTGTCACTTTTCGTCCCGGTAGGCCTCGCCACCCTGGCCACCGGCTTTCTCCTGCTCATTACCCGGCGCAAGGCCATTAATCAGGTCATTGGCTATCTGATCTTCGAAAATGGAATCTTCATTTTCGGTATGCTGTTGACTGAAGCCATGCCCCTCATGGTGGAGTCGGGCGTCCTGCTCGATCTTCTGGTTGCTGTCTTTATTATGGTTATTGTCATGCATCAGATCAAACGCGAGTTTTCCACGATAAATATAGACCAGCTGACGTCATTAAAAGAATGATAACAGGGATCTTTCACTTTATTTGTTGGCTTTTTGAATCTTAGCTCCCCGCAGAGTCCCATATACATAAGATTGCTTACCTGGTCGAAATATCAGGCTTACGACTTTAAAAACTTTTGCATGCTGCTCGAATACTATGGAAAATAATCTCATCACCCTCCTCTTAATTATCCCTTTCGGTGGAGTCTTACTCGCTTTGAGCCTACCCTCAAATCGTTTCAGACCCTGGCTGTTACCTATATTCGGCATACTGCATCTGGCGCTGACTTTTCTTATCATCCAAGCAGGACCACTGTCGGCAGCCAATGGCTGGCTGGGCGTTGATGCCCTCAGCCGCCTCATCCTGCTTATCATAAGTCTGCTCTTCTGCGGCTGTTCATTTTATGCACTGGGCTATCTTCGTTACCGTCTTTCCTGGGGAAACAGGGTTTTTGTAAGCTGCCTTCTCCTTTTTCTCTTCGCCATGAGCCTTGCGACCATATCACGACATTTAGGTGTCCTCTGGGTGGCGGTAGAGACAACCACCCTCGCCAGCGCCCCGCTTATCTATTTCAACCGTAACCGTCTTTCCATCGAGGCAACCTGGAAATATCTGCTCCTCAGTTCGGTTGGTATTGCCCTGGCCATGCTTGGTATCCTTTTTATCGCCTATGCCGGTTTGACTGAAGGTGGACACGTCAGTCTGCAATTTGACGACATCCTGCAGTCTGCTGCCACTTTTTCCCGCCCCTGGCTCAAGGCAGGCTTTGTCTTTCTGCTGGTTGGCTTTGGCACCAAGGTAGGTTTTGCCCCCCTGCACACTTGGAAACCAGATGCCTATGGCGAGGCCCCCGGTGTCGTTGGCGCCCTCCTGGCAGGAGGGCTCACGAGCGTGGCCTTTCTCGGCCTGCTTCGAACCCTGCAGATTATGGATGCTGCCAGTGAAGCTGTTCTGGCCCGTGAGGCCTTCCTGGCCATGGGGCTTGTTTCTATGGCCTTTGCTGCCGTCTTTGTTGTCCGGCAGCCTGATTTTAAACGCATGCTTGCCTATTCCAGTGTTGAACATATGGGAATTATTGCCATCGGGATCAGTATGGGCGGGATTGCCACCTACGGGGCCATGCTCCATCTGATGAATAATGCCATGACCAAGGGAGTTCTTTTCCTGTCGGCGGCCAACATTCATCGTCGTTTTGGCAGCAAACGGATGGATGAAGTGCGTGGGGCCATAACCCTGGTGCCTTTTTCCTCCATCCTTTTTCTTTTAGGCTTTATAGCCATCACCGGGTCTCCACCGTTTGCGCCGTTTGTCAGCGAGTTTACTATCCTGCAGGGGGTATTCAGCGGCGGCCATTATGTTACCGGTGGACTTTTTCTTTTCTTCCTGGCAGTCATCTTTATCGGCATGGGCACAACAGTACTTTCAGTTGTCTTTGGTACTCCCTCAGAGAATGCAGGAGACAAGGATTATCGTGAGACCTTTGCTACTACCGGGATGCCATTGCTTATGCTGGTGATCATCTTTGTTCTGGGTGTCTATTTACCCGATTCTGTCCGCCAGATTTTTGTTGATGCGGCCGCATTACTTGAGGTGAGAGCATGATGAAACAGAATATAGAGCCGCAACTCATGAAAAATGGCGGGACTGTTGATCTGAGCCTGGTGGAATCTCTCAATTATGATGAATTCAGTCGTTGCCTGCTGGCGGAGGTCGAAAGAGGCGGCAGGGTGGCCGCACTCTTCGGTGTTCCAGGAGTAGGGAAAAAGGATGACCTGGAATTATTCGCCATCATTGCCAGAGATCGGCATGCGACGATCGCTGTGTACCGGACCGAGGTTGGGACCTCGTTTCCCTCGCTTGCCACCAGTTGTCCGCAGATCCAACTTTTTGAAAGGGAGATTGCAGAGCAATACGGGGTCACGCCAACAGACCATCCCTGGCTCAAACCCGTCCGTTTTCATCGGGTCTGGCAGGGGGAGACCGATGTCTGGGGCCGACCGCTGGACCGACATCCGCTGCCAGGTGACATGGAGTTTTACCGGGTGGATGGAGAAGGGGTGCACGAGGTAGCTGTCGGTCCGGTTCATGCCGGGATCATCGAACCTGGTCATTTCCGTTTCCAGTGCTATGGGGAAAAAGTGATGCATCTTGAGATATCCCTTGGCTACCAGCACCGGGGTATCGAGCCAATGCTCCTCCACGGCCCGCATCCCTCTACCATGGCCCAGATGGAGACCATAGCCGGCGACACCACGATTGGACATGGGCTTGCCTACTGTCAGCTTATTGAGGCCTTAAGCGGCTGCGAGGTTCCCGCCCGGGCCCAGGCCATCCGCGCCATGGGACTGGAACTGGAACGACTGGCCAACCATGTGGGCGATATCGGGGCTCTGGCCGGTGATGTGGGTTTCCTGCCCACCGCCTCCTTTTGCGGCCGCCTGCGCGGCGACTATCTCAACCTGAGCGCGGCCCTATGCGGCAGTCGGTTTGGACGAGGCCTGGTGCGGCCGGGCGGAGTTCTCTTCGACCTTGACCCGACGCTGGAAAACGCGGTGCAAACCCGCATTGATGAGATTGAAGGCAACACACTGGGTGCGCTGGATCTTTTCTTTGATGCACCTTCGGTCTTGAGCCGTCTTGAAGGGTCAGGTCACGTGTCCCGTTCGGTGGCTGAAGATCTGGGACTGCTGGGAGTAGCTGCCAAGGCCTGTGGCGTCCCTCGCGACAGTCGTTTTTTCCATCCCACCGGGATATATCGCAAGGTGTTTGACGAGCTGATCACAGAGGAAACGGGGGACGTCTGGGCCAGGGCCCATGTCCGCTACCGGGAGGTCATAGCCTCCATCAACCTTCTCCGGCAGATCGGCAAGAACCTGCCCGCAGGTCCGGTCAAGGTACCGGTCGGGCCGCTTAAGGCCAATGCCTTAGCAGTTTCTCTGGTCGAAGGCTGGCGGGGCGAGGTGGCGCATATTGGTATTACCGATGCTGATGGTCAGCTCCGGCGTTACAAAATAGTTGACCCCTCTTTTCATAATTGGAGCGGATTGGCCATGGCCTTGCGTGACGAACAGATCTCTGATTTCCCTCTGAACAACAAGAGTTTTAGTTTGTCTTACTGCGGCTTTGATCTGTAATTGGGAAAAATGAGAGAATAGAAGGATAAAACAGCATGTTAGATATAATCAGCGAACGAATTCGTCAAGGGTTCAGAACAGGGAAATTCCCGAAAGAAGAGCCAAAGTTGGCTCCGCGTTTTCGGGGAATGCCGGAGTTTAGCAGTGAATGCCCACAGGGGTGTCAGGCCTGTGAACAGCTTTGTCCGTTTGACGCCTGCATGATACGGAATGGAAAAATGGCCATTGATCTTGGCCGTTGTCTGTTCTGTGCCGATTGCCAGGCCTGCCCTGAACATCGCATCAATTTCAGCAATGAATACCGGCTGGCAGTACGGAACCGTCAGGAACTCCTGTACAGCGGTGGAGAATATCCCCTGGCCAAACCCCTTGAACCTGCCCGGCTCAAACTCCTGGGCCGGTCACTTAAACTACGCCAGATCTCCGCTGCCGGCTGCAATGCCTGTGAGGCCGATTGTAACGTTCTCGGGACCCTGGTCTTTGACCTTGGCCGTTTTGGCATCCAGTTTGTCGCTTCACCCCGCCATGCAGATGGGATTCTCGTCACCGGACCGGTCTCTGAGAATATGCGCAGCGCGGTGCTGGATACCTATGAAGCGGTACCTGGGCCCAAAGTCGTCATTGTTGTCGGCGCCTGCGCTATCAATGGTGGACCTTTTATCCACAGCAGCGAAACAACCAAGGGATTAGATTCCCTGCTCCCCGTGGATCTCTATATTCCAGGCTGTACGCCGCAGCCTTATACTATTCTTGATGGCCTTCTCCGTTTGATTGGCAGAAGGGAACAAAGGGGTTAAAGGACATGGCTGAAATCTTTTTTGCTGCAGTTATTCTGATATTCTGTTCCGGGTTACCAGCCTTGGCGCGTGGACGCTACGCCAGACAGGGAGAGATCCTCTCGCTCATCCTGCTGTTGCTGGGGGTCTCTCTGGCCCTTGTCACTTCCCTGGCCGGGGGCTGGCAGACGCCATCTCCCCTACTGACTATTGCATGGGCACATCCAGGAGGCCCGTTTGTCCTGGAACTGGATGGACTGGCCTCTCTCTTTCAGCTGCCAGCCCTGGTTGTTCTGGGCATGGGAGGTATTTACGGTCTTGGCTACATGCCCCAAGCTAAAGTAGGCGCGGTAGCAGGCAAGCTGCGTGTTTTTTATGGCATATTGGGCGCTAGCATTGTCTTCCTGCCAACCTGCCGCAACGGGATCGTCTTCCTGATGGCCTGGGAGATCATGGCCCTCAGCTGTTTTTTCCTCCTTCTGACAGAACAAAAGGAGAAGGAAACCCGCCGGGCCGCCTATGTCTATCTCGTGGCCACCCATATCGGCACCCTTGCCCTTTTTGGCATGTTCCTCCTGCTGGCGGGCAGCAGCGGAAACCTCAATTTTCCTCAGGCTGCAACCTTGCAGGGCGCAACACTTGAGGCCGGCGCCATCTTTTTGCTTGCCTTGTTTGGTTTTGGAATGAAAGCGGGGGTGATGCCGTTCCACTTCTGGTTACCAGCCGCTCATGCCACTGCTCCCAGTCATGTCTCTGCCTTGATGAGCGGGGTCATGATCAAGATGGGGATTTACGGCATAGTACGCATTACCAGTTTTTATATCATTCCGCCGGGCTGGTGGGGATGGACAATCCTGACGCTGGGAGTCATTTCGGCCATCATGGGTGTGGCCTTTGCCCTGGCCCAGCATGATATCAAACGATTGCTTGCCTATCATAGCGTGGAGAATATCGGCATCATCCTGATCGGTCTGGGCTGCGCTCTGCTGGGCCAGAGTTATCATCATCCGACCCTCGTCGCCCTGGGTCTGGCTGGAGCCCTGCTCCATGTGGTCAACCATGGCCTGTTCAAATCCCTGCTCTTTCTCGGTGCAGGTTCGGTGATTCATGCCACCGGCACGAGAACCATCGACCATTACGGCGGGCTGCTGCGGGCTATGCCGCGCACTGCCTTTTTCTTTCTGGGCGGAGCGGTGGCCATCTGTGGCCTGCCGCCGTTCAACGGGTTTGTCAGTGAATGGCTTATTTATCTCGGTCTGCTCCACAGTCAGACAGAAGGGGCAATGTTTCCGTTTTCTCTGATTGTACTGGCTGTCCCCGCTCTGGCCATGACTGGGGCCTTAGCCCTTGCCTGTTTTGTTAAGGTCTTCGGGATTACTTTTTTGGGAACAGCCCGCAAAGAGTTTCCGGTTGCCCCCCATGAAGCGCCTGGCACGATGCTACTACC
>JAQVER010000168.1 GCA_028697885.1 Desulfocapsaceae bacterium | reverse complement strand
GGACGGTCTATCTCCCTCCTTCCTTCATGGAGGCGAGCCTTTTGACAGGTTTCGATGCTGCTACTTCGAGCGGTGCCAAGGGGGGCAACTCCGAACCTCTTTTGCTCCGTATCCAGACCCCAGCTGTGCTGCCAAATGACATCAAGGCCAACCTGTCCGGCTGTTTCGTTATTGCCGAGGCCGTAGGCAGATTGGACAAAGAACGGGCTGATGTTCGTCTAGTCTCCTTGTCCTGTCTATCCAACGAGGGCAGTGCCGTTATTGATACCCAGATCAAGGGCTTTGTAACAGATTCTGACTCCAAGGTTGGCCTGTCTGGACGAGTAGTTTCCCGCATGGGAGCAAGCACTGCCAGGGCGATCATCGCCGGTATCTTCGGTGGAGCGGGTGAAGCATTAAAAGCAGCGGCCACCACAACCTCAACATCCACCCTGGGTACGACCAATACTGTTGAGGCTGCAGAAATCGGTAAATATGCTCTCGGCGGTGGATTATCTGAGGGAGCGAACACCCTGCAAGATTTTTACATGGACCTGGCTAAACAAACGACTCCGGTTATCGAAGTGGCTGCTACCAAAAAGGTTACGGTTATTGTCTCGGAAGGCAAGGATTTGGAAATCAAAGAAAATAAAAGAGATCAGGAATTATGATAAAATCACTGTCTGTTGTTCTTCCTTTACTGCTTTTGTTGCTCCTGTCAGGGTGCAGCGGGTTCAAAAGTGTTATCAATCCTTACGAAGAAAATTTCAAGTGCCGTACCAGGGATGACGCCGGTAAGTGTATTGATACGCCATCCGCTTACAAGGAAGCCAGATTTCCCGATGCTGACGATGCAAGCGATACAACCTGCTCTGACACCAAGGGTAATAAGGTTCCCTGCCCTGATGCAACCAACACCCCCACAACTTGCACAGATGTCGAAGGCACAGTTGTCCCCTGCCCTCCTGCTACAACCGATGAGTCCAAGATCATTGTCACCAGAGTTTCAAAGACGAACACCAACCAGCTAACCGCTCAAAGCAATCGGTACAAGGTACTCACGGAACTCCTGGAGGAACCGGACAAGCCAATGCTTGCGCCACCCAAGATCATGCGGGTACTGATGCTGCCCTACAAAGGAGAGAGCGATGAACTGTTTATGACCCGCTATGTCTATCTGAAGCTGAAAGAATCTCAATGGGTGCTGACAGATATAAGTGAAAAGGCAAAGGCAATACAATGAGTGACTTTTTCCAACGGCTTCTCTACGGCAATACTGAATACCTGAAACACAGCGATCTGGCCAAGTTGACCAGGCGGCATCCCTTTTCTGCCTTCCTGAACTATATCGCTTACGATCAGGAGCATGAAATATATGTGAATCAGGACAGCACCTTTGGGATGATATGGGAGTGTTCCCCGCTTACCTACGCAGGGGAAAAGGCCATGAACTCACTCGAGGGCATTTTCAGGGCGGGTATGCCTTATGGCACTATTATTCAGTTTGTTTTACATGCTGATTCCCACATAGAACCCATCATAGAGCGGTATCGAAACAGCCGCACCAGAACAGAACCAATAATTGCCACCAATACCGAACGAGTTACTGAATTTTTACTCGAAGGGAAAAAGGGGCTGGAGGCATGTAGCTTTATTCCAGTCAGGAATTTCCGACTGTTTATAGCGGCTAAAATCCCTGGAAATGCGACAGGTATGCCCAAACCCGAAGAGCTTGATGATAAAAAGAAGATTGCACCGTTACTCGACATCAAGCGGCAGATCAACGAGACATTGAGAGCGGCCCAGCTTTACCCCAGGAATCTGCCACCAGGCAACCTTATGGAATGGTTGCGGCGGTTGCTCAATACCTACCCCAAGGATTATCCAGAGCATAACTTCAATTCCTACAGCCCAAATATTCCAATTCTGAAACAGATTATCAATGCGGATACCGTTATCAAGGAAGGTAGCGATTATATTCAGGCTGGAGATAAATACTGGTGTTGCACGACTCCCAAGAGCTTCCCCCGTGAAGTTGACCCGATGCAGACCAATTCCCTATTTGGCGGGATATGGGGCATTATCTCTGATGCTGACCAGATCAAGACTGATTTTCTCTATTCCTTCAATATCGTCTTTCAGAAGGGGCTGGATGTAACAATCCATGCAAAAACCAATCTGATGCTCAACCAGAAAGGGGTTGGTTCATTATCTACCCTGCTCTACCGTAAACAAGCGGAACATATAGAGGCATCCGACGATCTGGAACATGGTGTCAAATTCCTCAAGATCATCCCCGTTTTTTGGGTGTTCTCGGACGATGTAGAAAAAGCCAGAGATTCATGTACCCGTGTGAGACGGTTATGGGAGAATAATGGCTATGTGATGCAACGGGACAATATGGTGCTGAAAATCCTGTTTATCTCGTCTTTTCCTCTTTGTATGTACGCTGACGGGAAGAACATAGAAAACCTGGAGCGTGATTTTACCGCGCCAGTACCTTCAATTACCCCATTGCTGCCAGTTCAGGGCGATTTTGTTGGTTCCGGCGGTACCCCGAATCTGATCTTCACTGGCCGGAAAGGGCAGTTGATTTCGTTAGACTTTTTCGCAAAAGGGGCAACCAACTTTAATTGCTTTTGCTGCGCCACATCTGGGTCCGGCAAGTCGTTTCTGGTCAACTTCATAGCCTTTAATTATTACGCTTGCGGATCCATAATCCGCATCATTGATATTGGTGGTTCTTACAAAAAAATAGCTGACATGTTAGGGGCGAGGTATCTGGATTTCTGCCCTGATTCAGATATATGCCTTAATCCCTTCACAAACGTCATAGAGCCGGAGGAAGAATTAGCTGCGATTGCAACCGTATTCGCGCAAATGGCCTACGCCAATGCGAAAACAGGATGCGATGATGTAGAGGAAATAAATTTATTTTACTGGGCGGTAAATTGGGCATGGC
>JAQVER010000098.1 GCA_028697885.1 Desulfocapsaceae bacterium | reverse complement strand
GACCGATCAACATGAACAACAGAGCATTGAGGATCTCATCCATCAGTTCCCAGAAGTCGTCCAGACGCCTGCGGGTAACTTCCGTCATGGCGAAAGCACGACCGTGGTTGCCGATCAGCAGACCTGCCACCACCATGGCAATGGGCCCGGATGTGTGGATTCTGTCTGCCAGGGCATAGCCTCCCATGACCAGCGCCAAGGTGATAATTACTTCCACCTGGTAATTGTTGACCCGTTTAAGCATCTGGTAGGCCAGCATACCAATAGCCAATCCCAGCAAGACACCGCCGCCCGCTTCCTCAACCAAGAGCAGCCCTACCCCGCCCACGGTAATATCAGCACCACCCAAAGCAAGCTCAAGCAGGATCAGAAACACCACCACACCGATACCATCGTTAAAAAGCGATTCGCCGGCTATCTTGGTTTCAAGGCTTTTGGGAACACCCACCGTCTTAAGAATGCCAATGACGGCCACCGGATCAGTGGGCGAGATGAGAGCACCAAAAAGCAGGCAGTAGAGGAACGACATCGAAAACCCGAGAAAATCCAGCACAACCCAGGTCAGACTACCCACAATAAACGTTGACACAACAACACCTGCCGTCGCCAGAATCGTAATGGCCCATTTCTGGCTTTTCAAGTCATCAAGGTTAATATGCATGGCCCCGGCAAAAAGCAGAAACGACAGCATGCCATGCAACAAGGCCTGATTAAAATCGATCGTTTCCAGCATCTGCGCAACTCCAGCCTGTCCGATATCTATACCCAGCCAGCCCAGTGAAACGATTCCCAGGGAGAACAGCAGGGCGATGAACATCACCCCAATGGTGGTCGGCATACGGAGCATACGGTAATTGATGAAGCTGAACAACGCTGTCAGCACCATCAAGATGGCTGTTATTTCAAATAGTTTCAAGGTAGGTTCATCAATATGAAGAATTCAAGAATGAAGGTCCTCACCCCCATTCTTTATCGCAGTTAGGGGGATGACATCCAGGTGCACTGTTGTCTGGGGTGGCAAAAGGGTCATGAGAACGAAGAGGAGAAAGGACTCTCTTGAGACGGTTCCGTTTTGCAGAATTTCTACAGGGTACCTTGAGAAATTAGGCTGTTGGCTCAAAATCCAGGCGTGAAGACAATTTCACCACGACAACATTGTGCACTGTCACGCCAGGGCAACAGGCAAACGTGGCAGTGCGACTTGGCCTGTTAGCCGATGTTCTATTTATTCTTAGTCGTGTTTATGCCCAAGACTGTGTAAAGAGGGCAGAAACTAACTATGCTGGTCAACAGGAAGACAATGGCGAAAATACCCAATACGATGGCAGCAAGGCCTGACAGGTTGCCAGTAAAATAGAGGATCGCTACGACGAGGGCCAATGCTGTCCTTATGACTCTGTCTATGGTACCCATGTTCTGCTTCATTATATTTCCCCTTGTTTTCCTTCATAGGCTAACAATACGACAAGTGGAATTTCTCCAGTAGAATCAATGAAGTTACCTTGTACAGGATTTCCTCTCATTCGTATTGTTCTTGAAAGATAGAACTCTTATCCCTCTGTTCTATCCATAGATTACCTTTTTTTATTCTATGACAGAACAGGGAAATTCCAAAGAAAATAAAACGAGATGGCAGCGAGATCTGGTACTGGTCTTCTGCCCATCCCCTGATCACGGCGAAGAATCATGAACCGGTTCAGCTTATGACCGACCGGCAGTTCCAGCCTCTGGCCAGGCTGCACAAACGAGCCTGCTTACTCTCATTGCTCAGCCTTAACCAGCTGCGAATACTTGAAATTATTAAAAAGAGAGAACCCGATCACTGTTGACTATTAATGCATACAAATCATTTTGTTTGCCGCGGCTGTGATATCCATCCTCCACTCCATGGAGGTCAAGGCACTTGCCTCAGGCCAGCAAAACACCTTCAGACAGGGTAAAGAGTTTTGCAAGATCCAGAAGAGGAAATTCCTGAGTAGCGTTTTGGCTGTATGAAACAGAAGGCCCATTAAGAAAAATTGTTACGTCGTCCATTTTCTCAAGCATGAGATTCCCCAAGCGAAAGACATTCCATAAAATTTCAGGATTATCACTACATGCAACCAAGGCGATATTCATGATTTTCCCTCCTGTAAAAGAATTAAAATGAGAATTTTATAATAAACCGGTGCGGTCGGACAAAACATATAATGCACTTTTTGCTGCCCGAGCACTCACCATGACCGCAAAAAATGCGGCTCTCAGGGCATGTTTTTATTTGACATCAAACCGTTATTTTGGCCCGCCCCCGGCAGCCGGTGAAATACGTCAGTGATAATATAGTCGTCGCTGATACCAGCTCCGGCAGCGTTCGGCTGCTGGGCACCTGCTTTGGACAAGCCATACATAGCCTCGAGTGTGCGCAAGAGGTTAACATGGGTGACACCTTTGGCCTCGGGATAATCACCAGGCTTGATATGCGCTCCCGCAAAAATCGTAACAATACGGTTCTGCATATCGACACAGTACTCGGGGTCGCGTCCTTCGCCGATACAGGACCGTGGATCCACCAATGGATTGGTCAGTCCCTTATAGGCCCTCTTGTCATCATTTTCATCAAAGGTGAGAATCAGAAGGCTGTTGTGATCCTTGGCCCATTGATAGTAGGAATCCAGGTTTTTCTGCAGCCATCGGTCGCCTGCCGGAATGCTCTCGGTGATTGGACCGTTGTGCATATCGTTGGCCAGGTTGGGAATGACGAAGGCAACGGTGGGCAAGGTATCATACAGGGAAGGATCAGAAGGAAAGTCGGCAAATCTGAGGTTAGACGATATTGCGACCGTTGTCCCGTTGGGTACGTTGGCAAAGCTGATCCAGGGGACATGTTTTCTTGCATACAGACCTGCCGAAGCTTTCTCCCCTGTGAAACCAATTTCAGGAAGGCTCTCCGCATAGCCCTTAAATGACAGCCCTTTACTGATCAATTGTTCTCCCAAGTTTGCCGCCTTAAACGGATATTTGGAATTATTCTCTGCCGAGGGAACATGGTCGGTGAAGCCGATGGTCTGATTGTCGCCTGAAAACATCCAAAAGTAGTTGCCCTGACTGAAGTGCTCCTCGCCATAGATCTGCGTGAAGCTGGCCCCCTCTTTCTTGAGTACGTTATTGATATAAGGCGCGTTCGAGTTGCCGATAACCTCTTCGTAATCTTTGTTCTCCTCAACAACAATCACGATGTGATCATAGACCGGCAGCCCGGCAGGCCAGAGAAGAGGAGTTGGATCTGGAGCCATTGCTTTAGCAACATCCGAGTGCCCAGCAGACGAACAGGAGGTGAGAAGAAGAATGAACAGGAATGCGAGTTGTCTCATAATGGTTTCCTTTATTGTCGTATTCTTGGGAAAAATTACAGCTTTTCACTGGCGTGTCTTACCTGCTCCAGATGTCTTTCAATCGTTGAGACAGCTCATTCCCCTCAACCTTCAGGACATTCTCTCGTCTTCAGCATCAAGCTCTGAGGAAAAGAGTGAAAAGACATTTTTCCCTCTATATTTAGAATGATACATGGCTCTGTCCGCTTGCCTGAGCAACTCCTCACCATCTTCGCTGTTGAGAGGGAACAGGCTGATGCCGACACTGGCGCCAATTTTGGCTTCGCCTTGAGATAAGGCCATGGGCTCAGACAGAGAATCAATGATTTTCTGGGCCGCGACCTGGGCTCCGTCGTCGGACTTCAAAGAATCGACAATCACCGCAAACTCATCGCCGCCTAAACGCGCCACGACATCGGATTCTCTAACGCATTGCCTTAACCGTTCAGCAACTTCACAGAGCAGAGCATCACCGGCCTCATGTCCCAGAGAGTCATTGATTTTCTTGAAACCATCCAAGTCGACAAACAAGAGGCCGAATCGTTTTTTATATCTCCTGCTCTGTTTTATGACACTCTTGAGCCTCTCATAAAACAGACGCCGGTTCGGGAGCTCGGTCAGGACATCATAAAGAGCCATGGCCTTCAGTTGATTCTGAGATATCCGCCTCTTGACAATGGCAAAGGCCGAAGACAAGGAGCCGACGGCGCTGACGAGTAATATTCCGGCGCCAAAGATGAACAATCGCATCATCAGATGCGCCGAGAACTTATCGAGGGTCTCTCGGGGAGTAAAAGAGACAAGGTACCAGTGATAGTTCTGATAATTGTTTTTTTCCTGATTTTCCTCAACGACACCTGCAGCACCATAGTTATTAAAGGAAGACCTTCCCTTCAGAGGATAGACAGCCCTATAAGTAAATAAGCCGTTCGACGTAAGAATCTGCCCATTCTCCTGGTGCGTTATCTGCACCCAGACGTCCGGATAGAGGTAAGCAAAAGAGCGCTTTGCGTCATCGAACATGAAGCCCCATTCCTGGCGGGCATCGGAACTGAGCAGCCAGTAGCCGTCTGCATTGAGGAGCATATTCTGGCCCACTGAAATCTCTTCCTCCGCCTTCAACCTCTCGAGCAGATCAGAGCCCAGAAAGTTGAGCAGCACAATCCCCCGTTTCAGGCCGTTGGAATCAACAATTGGCGTTCCCAGCCTGATTACGGGTTTCAGAGGTTGTTCGATCCGGTCATATTCTTTATTAAGGTCAAAGGGAGAGATGAACAGTTCCCCCTGATCAAGCTGAAAGCAATCCTTGAAGTAATATCTTTGCTGTTTGGATTGCAGTTTGTCTGCCGCGATGCGGCATGGCTTTCCCTGATTATAATTAACCCGGACCACTTCCATCCCTGTTGCGTCAAGAAAACGAATTTGGTCATATTTTTTTTTATAAGTGGAAAAATTGAGGTACTCTTCGGCCATTTTATGCAAAAGGGCAGGATCACCTTCTACCAGATATTCTTGCAATTCATTCAGACGGCTCAAAAAAAACAGATCCCCGGTCATGGAATCAAAAACATTGCCGACAATTTTACTCTGGAGGTTAATGGAAAATTCTTCTTGTGTCTTCAGTTGCAAAAGGTACGTTTTTATCTCCGACCGGTAATAGCCCACCATCAAGCCAATGATCACCACCCCTGCAAGCATGAAGATGCTGAAAAAAATGTACAGAATTTGGGGGAAAATGGTGGGTGGCGAATTCTTTTTCATTCCCGACTGTTCCTTCAGTGAACTTGATCCCCTATGGGCGGACGGAATTTCCGTTTATTCTCACATCGATCTTACAGTATAAAGAGGCAAACTGGATTCAGCACAAACGTCGCAGATAGTAACCTCCAAAGACCGAACACCTGTAAAATTGAGATAGCACAAAAAGCCCCTCCTTTAATTCCTGCTATGAATGATAGCAGGTACGAACATTGGCCAAGGGAAAACGGGTTTAAAAGTAACGGTTATCTCCTCGGCTTGAAATATATCTACTGTACAAGTCAATGAAGGTGGATTGGTTACCGGCTCACTGCAGCTACCCAGCCAAGCTTCAAGGGCTGAATGTTTATCAGGCGTGGCAGTCAAAACAACCTGAGTCCCATACCCATACAAATAACGACAATCATTTCCGCAACTAATCCCGGAAGGTTCACTAACGACTGTGCCGTTTCCTTTGCCATCCTTATTTACTGTAAGACTAAAGGCTTGGGCAAAAGTGGCTGTAACAGCATGATCTTGAGTCATATCCAAGTTACAGGTCAAGTTACTACCAGCACAATCTCCACTCCAAAGAAGGACACTCCCACTGGCAGGAGTCGCCGTCAGGACAACCGATGCACCGTCATCAAAAGGAGCAGTACAGGTATTTCCGGCTGTACCGCAAAAGATAGCCACAGGTGTTGATATCACGCCCCCTTGCCCGTTTCCACTTACGTTGACCACCAGTTCCTTGCTTGTTGGCGAAGCACTGTCAGTAAAGGTGGCAGACACATACTGATTCTGATTCATGGTTACTGTACAGGTGTCATTCCCGCTACAGGCACCGGTCCAACCCATGAAGGTCGAACCAGGTGTTGCTGTTGCCGTCAAGGTTACCAACGTATCATCAGTAAAGGAGGCAGTCCAGGTGCTTCCAGCTGTACCGCAGGCAATGCCCGCCGGTGCAGAAACAACACCTCCCGTTCCGCTTCCAGTTATGCCTACAGTTAGATCTTTGCTTGTATCAGAAGTAGTACTGCCGAAGGCGGCAGAGACATTCCGTGCCTGATCCATAACAACCGTACAGGTATCAGCACTACCAACACAATCACCGGTCCAGCCGAGAAAGTTTGCGCCGGAATCGGCGGTGGCGGTCAGAAGTACCGTGGTATTATATGGATACTCTCCACTGCAGGTAGTGCCGCAATTGACACTACCGCTGTCAGCAGCAACAGTACCTGCACCATCCCCAGTCGTAGACACACTCAACAGTTGATTGGGCTCCACAACCATGGTAACGGGAATGTTAAAGTAACCATAGGGAGTTGAATTAGTGGTGGTCAAATACCCCTTTTCCTCTGTTCCGGCGCTGATCCCGGACGAATCAAACGTCAGGACAACCGGTTCTTGCGATGCCGGTGTGGCGGTGCCGGATGACGGAGTGACCGTCAGCCAGGGGATATCCAGACTGCAGGTTGAGACCTCTCCTGAATCCACCTGATAGACGGTCTGGGTCTGCTGGTCAACAGTCCAAAGCCGGCCGTCACAGTCCATGGCCAGACCCGCGCCCCCATTGTCAGAGAAACCGGCGATATCAAATTGACTGCTGACCACAAAATCACCGCCCGCAGGGACATCCACCACATAGATCTCAGGTTCGCTTGCCGGTCGATTAACCATGACAAAAAGATGGTCGGTACTCGGGTTGAAAGCCAAGCCGGAAATGGCCAGCCCCACATTGGTTGACCGGAGAATGGTTCCATTCCGATCAAATTCATGGATAGTGGTATCATTCCAACCGCCAGCGTAAAATGTATCGGTCTTGGGATTATATGCAAGGCCTCGTTGGCTGCTGCCAAAGGCCGGACAGATTGTGGAGCCGGTGACGGTTCTGGTGTCCGGGTCCAGTTCATGGATGCAATTATCACCGCCGACAGCCACCTGCCACAAAGTCTGGTTGAGCCAATCATAGGTAAAATCAGCCATCCAGCTCGCACCTATTTCTCCAACCGCAATGGTATTACCGGAAGCTGTCCCGCTCTGATTAAATTCATAATCGACATCATCTCCAAGATTTCCAAGCCAGAGGGTCGCAGTCGAATTTTGGTGATCAATACCCCAAGCTAATGAAAGGGTGCTGGGCCAGCTTGTCACCACCGCACCGGCTGCGGCAAAAACGGGGACATCAAGTACTGGATAATCATAACGAGCACCACTGGCATCCTTATCATCAAGGTGCTTGGGTGAAACATGTCGCACCTGGTCGGCAAAGGGGCCATCCGGAGGAACCGAAAGCTCCGCGTACATTTCATTGAACTGAAAGGCCGCATCTACCCCGCCACTGTTGACCATGGACAGATCAGCATTCAAGGTGGTGTTCATCGCCATATGCACCTCAAATGATTCGGGAATGGCACTGAGCCGGCCGGCAGGCAGGTTAAAAGAGTGTGCAACTGTGCCCAGAACAGGAACAGTGACACTCGTTGTCACGGCTTCATAGCGATCCTTTGTGGCTTCAAGACTCGCTGCGCCGGATGTCGGCAGATACAAAGAATAAAAACCGTCATCGAGGGTATCATCAGTCGGGGTGGCGATGGTGTTCACACTATGACCGGCATTGTCGTCAACCAGAGCCCCATTCAGGGCCGTGCCGGTATTGCCATCGTAGACATGACCAATAACCAGACCACCGCCAGTGGGTGGATTACAAACCGGTTCGTAAATAGAGACATCATCGACCTGCCACCAAAAATCCCAGTCATTAGCAAGATAATGGAAACGAACTTGCACACTGGTATGACCGGCTGCTTGAGCGGTAATATCAATCGCGGCTGTTCCGGCCTCAGCGGTTCCGGATCTCGTCCAGACGGTCGTCCACGTCGAGCCATTATCTGTAGAAACATCAGCATCATATGTAGCAGATTCTGCCCAGGTATCATCAAGATCATACTTAAACTCAAGGGTAACCGCTGATAAGGTTGAACAATTAACAACCGGGGTAATCAGTTCGGTATTCATCGTCTTGCCTTCACCGCAAAAATCTATATCAGCATCGGCAAAACAGCCTGTCCCGCCGGTTAAATTACCATCCACTCCAGGATCGGGATCGCTGATCTGCCACTGACAGTCTCCCCCTAGATTGTTGATGGTCCATCCGGCGGGCAAGGTGCACCCATTAAAGTTTTCCGAAAGAACTGTAGTCTGACTCAAACTATATCCAGATGCGGAGCAGCCTGCATCCGGCAAAAGCAAGAAATCTTGAGACTGATTGCCATTCAAAGTCAGGGTTGCGGTTTCAGAACCATAGTTGTCCGCTGTAGCTGTAATCGTCTGTACACCTTGCGGCAGGTTGACCGAATAGATACCCGTGGAGGGGTTGGTCCATACAGAACCATGCCCATAATTCACTTCTGCATACAGGGGCCAACCGGTATTTTTATCTTTAATAGTCCCATTCAGAGTATATACAGGAAGGGCAGTAAGGGTAAAATCCTGAGTCGTTGTAATACCTTCAGTCACCACAACCCCTGAGATGGAGCTTGTGCTATATCCATATAAAACTGCAGTGACAGTATAACTCCCTACTGGCAGCACATTGAGATGATATGAGCCATCAGCTGCGGTGGTGGTAGAAAACTGCAAACCACTGCCGCCATCAACTGAAACCATTGCCCCTGAAAGCGGGGCAGCACTGGCATCAGCAACCGTGCCTTCTAATGTTCCACTGGCCCCGGCGGTACAACTGGGGAATTTAAAGGAAGCAATCCTGGTCTGCCATCCGGTGGCGCTGGTGGTTTCATAATATTCCTGGGTATACCAGAAGGTACAGTCATCGACCGGATCGACACTCATCATGGAGTAATCGCCCCAACGGGCAGCAGATCCCGTCTGAGAGCCGCTGCCCGTAATAATCTCAGATTCACCCTGGGGCAAGGTTCCGACTGTATCCCCAACAAGTCGCCCCACATAACGAATGGAAGGATAGGTATCTGTGGCATTGGACACAGAATAACCCACGGCCATATTCCCTTGGGAGTCCTGAGCGATGGAACCCATCCAGCGATGTTTGTCGTCAGGGCTATCACCAGCATAGGTACCCTGTTGTCCAATGACCCAATTGGAGCCGGTGTCTCTCAATTCATACCAGCGAATACCGGCCTCACCATCGCCGGTACCAGTGGTATCCACGGTATGATTCACAACCATGGATTGATAGGTACCGAAATTCCGATACTGCAGACGGTACATAAGCCGATCGCCCAGATTATCAAGTTTTTGGGCGGTTCCCGGCTGGGGGATCGTGGTTCCATTCAGGGTGGTAAAGGGTGTCACTGCCAAAGGACTGTTGGGAGAAACTGTGAAGGTCGAGTTGGCCGGCGTTGTCCAATCTACTGCAAACTCATAGACTTCCAGTTGGTCCTGGGGAAAGCCCCAGCCATCATCATCAAACTGGACAAAATAATTAGGGGTTCCTGCCGGTGGTACTCGATTGCCATCCGCATCTGCGGGCAGCATGGCACCTAAGTTAGTGTTGCTTCCCATATCAATATAAACCATGGGGGCAACACCACCCGTCAACATGGCCGCCCGATCAAAGGCTACCACCCCTTGACCAGCCCAACTATACCCTTTGGTGCTGTCAAACTGGTTGATGGACATATAATAGCCATCGGACCAGACTCCGAAATGGGGATAGTCGTTCATGATGGTCGAGCTTAACTCGTAATCATAACGATACCAGGCCCCCGTCGGATCCCCGGTCTGGGAAATGGCAATACACTGGTGGAAAGGACCGTTGATGGAGAATTGACTGAAGAGCCAGCGGTCAGCGAACTGGTCGTAAAGAACTATGGGGTCTCCATGATTGGTGGTCTCACATACGCCGCCAAAACCGCTCCACATGGCATTATTGGGCAGTGCTGCCGGCAGCATGGCTGCACCTGTGGTTTTATCATATACCTGGTAGTAAACATTCGTGACCTGCACATAATGATTGGGCCCCACGTCACCACAGGTGTCAGGAGGATAATAGCCTGCAATATTATCCAAACCCTCAAAATTGACGGAAGTCGTTGGCATCAGTCCAACAGGAACGCTCTGCTGGATAGTTGACTCCTGCATGGGCATAACAGGTTTCTGGAGCTGCGGCACCTTTTTCCGTTGCGGATATCTTAACGGGATGACGGCCTCTTCTCCAGTAACTTTTGACAATATACGGGGAGCCTTCATCTCACGTAAAGGCCGGGAAAGGCCCTGCTTTACAGGATAAATAACCTTGGGTTGCGGTGAAAATTGTTTTTGTCCGGCCAAAGCAATAGTGCCGGCGCTGAAAACAAACATGGTAAAAAGGAAAACGGGAATACAGCGCAGAATGGACTGCAAAAACAGTGAACGCTGAAATGATATAATACATTGCATAAACTTTCTCCTGTAGGGGACCTTGAAAAATCAGGTTTTTTGTTCAAAATCAAGGCGTGAAGAAAATTTTACCGCAGGCAGATAGTTGATATTCAGAGAATAAAATTTTCTAAACAACGCAGAGCTTGGGCAAAAAGACCATTTTTCAATGGTACCCTGTAGCTAAGTCAACTTGCTCATAGCAAACTATATGTAAAAATTTCTCTCATATAATTGTTTCATAAAAAAAAAAGAACACCCAACAGCTCGCATCCCTTCTCTGTTTTCAGATCACTACAAATATTATTTGACACCTTTCCCAACAGAAAGACAAATATTTTAAATGAAGAAAAGCACATTACTGCTTCACGGGCAAAATAACCCACTCAGATCCTGCTCATGGCTCGCAGTCTGCTCAAGAGGGGGGGATGAGAGTAGTGGAAAAAGACATAGGCCGGGTGGGGGGTCAGATTGCTGAGATTGTTGACCGAAAGCTTTTTCAGGGCCGACGCAAGGGCCGCACCGTTAAAATGGCGGGCGGCAAAACGGTCCGCCTCATACTCATTGTGCCGGGAGAAACCGTTCATGGCCAGGCCCATGAGCGTGGAGAGCGGTGAGTAGAGAAGGGCAAAACTGATCAGGGCCAGATGGAAGCTGTGGATACCCGAGCCCAAGGCCTTAGACAGCAGCGGATTGGCAATAAACAACGACAGGATGTAGAGCATGATGCCGGTCTGACAGAGCGCGGCGATAATCCCCTTGATCGTGTGCTTTTTCTTGTAATGGCCGATCTCATGGGCCAGCACCGCCACCAGTTCCTCCACCTCCAGGTCCTTGATCAGGGTATCATAGAGGACGATGCGCTTTTTGGCGCCCAGGCCCGAAAAATAGGCATTGGCCTTGGTGGAGCGGCGGGAGCCGTCAATGACAAAGACATTATCAAGCTGAAAGCCGGCCTTGGTGCTGAAGGCCTCGATGGCATCCCGCAGCTCGCCCTGCTCCAGCGGGGTCTGCTTGTTAAAGAGGGGCACGATCAGGGTGGAGTAGAACATGGTGATAAAGATCATGAAGCCGCTCATCAACAGCCAGGTATAGATCCAGAAATTGTCCTGGGTGACCTGATAAAACCAGATCACCGCCGAAAACAGCGGCCCGCCCAGCAGGACGGTGAGGAGCCAGCCCTTGAGCTTGTCGGTGATAAAGGTGAGCCTGGTGGTCTTGTTAAAACCAAAACGCTCCTCAAGGACAAAGGTGTGATAGAGGCCAAAAGGCAGAAAGAGAATTTCCGAACCAAAAAAAAGCACACCAAAGAAGAGCAGGGATACCAGCAATTCCCCCTGCACCCTGCCCCGGACAAGCCCGTCGATAAAGGCAAAGCCGCCACTCATGAGGACGCCTACGAGGACCACAACCTGCAGGCTGGCGGTGACCAGCTCAAACCGGCAGTTGGCCCTCTTGTACTCCTGGGACTTCTGATACTTCTCCTCGCTGTAAATCCCCTTCACCTCATCAGGCAGCTGCGTGGAAATACTCCGGCAGTTGAGAAAACTGAGCCCCCTTTCCAGGAGATAATCCGCAAGAACGATGGCAATAATGGCAGAAAGGATGGTGGTGGCATTCATGGTATGTTGTTATTAAATATCAAGTTGTTAGCTGTGTCTTTCCCCGGTGTGCTTCAAAGAATAAACTTAACCTCTTGGAATACTGACACCATTTGTATTTTTGATTCTACCTGAGACCAATCTTTCCCAGATTTTTTTTAATATATTAAATAAAATCACGTGTAAGCATAGTTGATGCAGCCGATGCAGTAATATTGGCCCCTCTTATCTTTTGCGCAACCGCCTGACCTTTTTTTTGATACAAAGGTAAAGCCTGAGATGTTGGTGAAATCAAGTTAGTATACAGTCGCAATCGTACCGCAGTACATGGGGTATGAAGTTCTATGTTTTCTTTTTGTGTTTTTTCCAGCAATGCCCCAGCAGTGTTAGTACACACGAAAAATGAACCACCATTTCTACAAACTTCACTTGCCATATAAAGGCCAAAACCAGAATTTTCCCATTCATCGTATGGGTCTTGGTATTTTCCTTTATACATTTTTCCAGATATACCTGGAAGCAATGCATAATTTACTGCAGCTCTGTCTGTCATATTCTTATCCAGAAAAGGATTTCCTGACAAACTTGACTTAAACCCCCTGCCAGAATCAAGGATTGCAAGTTCTACTGAACATTTATTTGGCCAATATTGTGC
>JAQVER010000097.1 GCA_028697885.1 Desulfocapsaceae bacterium | reverse complement strand
ATCGTTGGTGAAAGAAATATGAAAGATTCATATACCGGCAGAACGATTAACAACGAGGAAGATATTCAAGATTACTACCACGGTCATTACGATTACGGGCAAGAAGTTGGTGAGATGTAAAGATCATATGGGGAAATCAGAGGATGAAACTATCAAGTCAAATAGACCCTCATGTCCATTATAAAGCATGAATAAAACCGCTGTCACATTACCGGCCATTCTGTTCCCGGCATTCCTGTTTATAACCATATTTCAGGCCGTTCCTGCCTATGCTATGGACATGGAATACTATACCTACGGCGGTTTTGGCCCGATTACGCAAGCCTTTACACGGTTGGCACTGATCTTCAGTGATGCTGGGTATATCGGTTTGTTTACAGTGGTTACGGTTTTGGGTTTTCTTGCAGGGGCCATATCTTGGCTTGTCCAGGCAGCTAATGGCGGGAAAGCCACGCCTTTAATCTGGGCCGTACCTGTGATCTTCGGGGTAGTTCTCTATCTGGGCCTGTTTGTTCCCAAGGGGAATATCACGGTTTATGACCCAACGCTTAACAGATTTCAGACTATTGGAGGAATCCCTGATGCTGTTGTCTTTACTGCCGGTGTACTCAACAAAGTCGAAAGAGGGCTGGTTGAGATTATTGATACAGCCTCCGCTCCCGATTCCGAATACTCCAGAGGTGCCGGTGGCATAGGTTTCAAAACCTTGGAGTCGGTTAGAAACTCTTACATCAAAGACAATCATCTCAGAACAAGCACAATCCGCTACACCAAGGATTGCGTGACTTTTGAACTGATGCGGCCTGGAACTACTTTGTCCCTTGATACTCTCCGCAATGACACCACTGATTTCTTGACCGAACTTGGCAAAGCAGCAAATCCTGCTATCTATACAGTTTATTATGATTCTGCTAATCCGGCAGGTGTAACTAAAACCTGTACAGAGGCATGGAATCTTCTCCGGCCAATTTATCAAAATCCCAATAATTATAATGAGGCACTCAGAAAAACCTGCGGCAAGGCTTCTTTTGATTCCAACAATGCTCTCGAATATAATACCTGCAAAGACCTCATTACCAGCACCCTGAGATTCACAACGGGTAATACTGTCGTTCCAGAGAAGCTCGTACAGCAACGACAAATCTCAGAAATTCTTTATACTTTCTACTATCAGGAAGATGTAGAAACTGCAATGCTCATGGAGGCAAACCGGAAGATCACCTCGCAAGGTGTTGGTGTTGGTATTGCCATGAACGAATGGATACCGATCATCAAGGCGATCATGACTGCCATTGCCATTGGCATGATTCCATTCCTGGCCTTATTCTTGCCAACACCTGTAGTCGGCAAGGCACTTTCAGCCATGTTCGGTTTTTTCTGTTTCCTGACCATCTGGGGCATCACTGATGCAGTGGTTCATACAGCGGCGATGGATTATGCGGCATACGCCTTTGAAGAGATGCGCCAGTCATCTTTAGGTGTTTATTCGATGGCCGCTTTTCCTTCATTATCGGAAAAGATGCTGGGCATGTTCGGCATTATCCGCTCTTCGGGTATCATGCTTGCAAGTCTCTTCACCATGATGCTGATTAAATTCGGTGGTCATGCCCTGGCTATGATGGCAGGGAGCTTGAGCGGTGCGGTAAGTAGTGCAGGTGGAGCCGCCGGAGCCTTGTTAACCCCGGAAGGGACAGCATCGGCCATGAGCCAGCAGCTTAAAGCATCAGGGGGTTTGGAAGGCATGCCCCAGCATAGGTTTTCCAATCAAGCCTCGGCGGAGGCTTTCAATAGTGTCCATAGTCCGGTTGGTGGGTACAATTCCTCGATGAACGCCAGAAGAGCATTGGAACAATCAGGACAAATTCCAAAAGGGACGTCGGATGCCGGCTATGCAGAGATGCAAAAGAACTTCAACCAACAGGCGGGGACAGCAGGTGGTCAAACATCGGTTTCTCTTGGCCCAGATGGGCAAGCAACCCAGGGTAAAACCAATGCCGTGAATGCAGACGGCTCAACCAGTATGATCACTACCAGCGGGGCGGGTGGTGTTGGTGTTCAAACGGATAACATGGCATCAGGTCAAGCCAGTTATGCAACAGATGGTCATGGTGGCACAACACTGACGAAGGCCAGCGTCAACGGGATGAGTCCAATTGCAATGGCACATCAAGCCGCGTACATAAAAACAAAGGGGGCTGGAGATAGTCTTGCCACCAATGAGAATTGGGCCAATGGACAGAGTTACATAAAGAATGCTGCCCTGACCAGCAGCGAGGCCCGTACTTATGGAGAAAACCTTAATAATTCTGTGTCTGCAAAACTGAACAAGGCTGTTAATAGTGGCTCCAGCTTTAAGGATAGTGTTGGTGAAGAGACACGAGCTTCTCTTTCTGCTTTTGCTGAAGCAAGTGTCGGATTACAAATTTTAGGGACAGGTGCTAAAGGTGGTGGCAAGTATGACGTAACAGCTACGGGGAATAATGGTAGATCAGTGAGCTTTGATGTGGACCAGAAAACATCGGAGGCTATTGGAAATGAAATAACCAAGGCACGTTCTGAGGCCTTACAGGAAAGTATGGGGAGTAGCCAAGGTCTTGCTTTTGCCAATAATATGGCACACAATATCGGCGCAACCAAAGCATCATCATTGACTAATGATGCCAGGGATATGCAGCGTTCGACAGAAACAACGGGCGCTGATCTAAGTACCGCATTCGTTGGACACTATGCTGAACAACGCTACGGTTCAGATAGTCCTGAGAATGTCCGCAAAGCGACGGATGCTCTTAATAACATGGCAACAGGCGGTTCTGCTGGTGTTGATCAATTGAATCAGCATATCGATTCGTTTCTTAAAAATGGTGTTTACAGTTGGGGTGACGGAAAAGCTCAAGTAGGTGCTGCCATTGGTGCAGCAGGTGGTCAGGTTGGAGGTCAAATCTCAAACATTCAGGGACAGGTAGGGCCAGCAGTAGGAGAATCAGCAAGTCATACATCCAGGATTACCCCTGGTGATTTCAGTGGCAATCCTGGTGCCAATCATACGCCATTGGTCGGGCCAGGAGAAATTACAGGCCATGTAAATGCTACAGCTGAGAAAAGGCTCCATGAACACCAAGATTCCAAGTTGATGGGGCCTAATGAAGCATTAGTCGACAATTTGACGGGTGTTAACATACCAACGGGAATCAAAGAGTTAGCGAATAACTTAACTGATAATAAAAAGGTTGTTGCACCTGAAGATACTTCTGAATCAGAGGGAGGATTCAGCGGCCCGTAAAGTCTTTCATAACCAATGGGATGTCTATCTTATTCATCATCAAGACAATGACTTTCATACTGGTCCTTCCACGACTGATGCCATATATTTCCAGGGAGACTGGCATAACCTGGATCATTATTGTAATCCGTTTCAGTAAAAAGTTCATCACCAGTCAGAGGTCTGATGCTCTTCCCAAGCTCAGTGGCAAATATCCGCTTGGCAATAGGCTCAAGCAATTTATCAATTGCATCTAAAAGACTCATGATTTTCAGTCCTTACAATTTTTGGAATCACTTCCGGCAAACCATAGAAGATCAACAGCCACCGATAATGAGCCTCCAAAAAAGCTCGTCGGAGGTTGTCGCCCTTCTGTTATCTCTTTCTATCCTCTTGGCACCTTGTTAATGTGTCCCTCTAAAAATCTGTTATCATAAAACAACAACAAAATCAAAACCCTTTCCTATGGCACAAAATTATGACTAAAATTGAACTTGTCAACATCATTGCGCAAACACCTGGAATCACCAAGGTTGATGCTCAAAAAATCATTCAGGCTTTCATGTCTTCAATTACCAAGGCACTCAAGAAAGGCGAAGATGTGAGACTTATCGGGTTCGGAACATTCTCACCTATAAAAACCCCTGCCAGAATGTATCGGGATATTCAAAGTGGGGAATCCAAAAATTCCAAAGGGAAAAAAGTAGTCAAATTTCGTGGTGGATCTGCCTTGTCAGAAAAGATTAAATAGCTGACTGCCAAGAAGGACGGCCCTTTCCGACGAGCCTTTTTGAGAGGCCCATTCTCAATTGCCGTTGATCTTCATTGAGGCTTCGGCGGGTAATAACAGATTGTTTTAATTATTTTTTAATATTATTTAATACTGACAATGAGCTTTGTCCGCACTCCTTTTTTCTGCAACCTGACAGGTAGGCGGTGGGCAAACTTCCCAAGATGCATGGACAGATTGAATCAATATGATATTTTGACTCCCGGTCTCAGAGATACAGTAGTAAGCTCAACTTTGGTTCTGCATATTTTCTGAAGACCTTGCCTCTGGCAATCCTACTCACAAGGGGCAGGTCACATGTTACAAAAAAAGGCATGATCAAATCAATGACCCTGCCTGAGATGTATTGAAGATCTATTAACTTCATAATATTCTCCTCTTGGCCATTGCGAGCAGGAGGTGGTCAATCGTAGGGTAGCTTGAAAGTAATCTGACATTAACGACTTGAGAAATTAGCAACTGACAGATTAGGTCTCAACCGCTACAGTTAACGATTTTTTTTAATTTCTATCTGACAGATTTACATTATCCGAGCTGACTTCATACGGTTACAAGCCTCACACAGTAATTCAATGTTGTGCAGGGTATTGGACCCTTCCTTGGACACTGGTATTAGGTCTGTACTAATTCAAATAATTTCAGTGGGTCCAGTATAGTAATTCTCTTTCCAGAAATAGTGATCAATCTGTCTGCCTGAAATTTTTTTAATATTTCGCTTATTGTCTGCTGACAGGACCCAGTCATGGATGCCATTTGCTCTTGTGTCAGAGTAAATGGCATCATGACCGGTTTCATCCAATCCTCCTGATCCAATAGAAACTCATAACTCAGGTAAACCAAGAGCTTCGCCAAACGGGTGCTGACATCACATACCATGAGGTTCTCAATTTGCTCGCCAAGGTAGCGAATCCTCCCGCCGAGGATCTGAATTATTTGTTTGGAAAATTTAGGATAACGGGAAAGAAGATCTTCAAACTTCGTTCTACTGATTTCATAAAGCACGCTGGGAGTAATAGCTTGAGCGTTGGCCTTTCTTGGATTGGCGCCGATAACCTCGGCCAACCCAAAAAACTCACCTTGCCTGCGTAAGAAGTAAATGGGTTCTTTACCTTCCAAAGTAGTTTTGAATATTCGTATGATGCCTTTATCGATGTAGAAACAGGAATTGCCAGGGTCGTTCTCGAAGAAGAGAATATAATCCTTTCTTATATCCCTCCTTATTGCCAAAGACATAAATTCTTTTTTTTCAACGGAAGCCCCATAAAATAAATCACTTCCACCAAGATGCCAATTGTTCTGCATATCCCTCCCCAAAATAAAAAAATATATCATTTTAGGGAGGGATTCACAAGCTAAACTGCCAAATTCTAAATGGTTCGGAATATGTCAATAACAATGAAACACCCTTGACGATTGACCCCACTTGTTGGATAGCCAGAATAGGCGGATAAACTATAACCTAAATTTTGCAAATGGTCTTTCAATGCCATCTCAAACATAAAAACACACTGGAAATGTCTCGATTCGCCCTACTCATCCTGAATTTTGCACTTATGGGGCCTCGTGGAATGCAAATCAAGGGTAGACGTCAAGTCATTTTGCCGAGTTTTTTAGAAACAGGGCGCAAGTATGCACCATGTTGTTTTATCATACTTTTTTTTCAAACGGGGTAGGTCAGTTTAAACCGACAGACACCCAGGCAGCCCACTGCTTTGGATACAAATGATTCGCCGGGGTGTTTAACCCGAACTGATTCGAACCTGTTCGAATCTTACCCGCCACTCTGATCAGGAAGGAGCGGATAGTTGAAGGTTCCCAGCGGCATAATTGTTTATCTCCACTGCATAACGCCATCCAGCGGATTGTGTTATATGCCAGAATAGCGCATTGAAATAAAGCACTGCTGCCCCTGAAGTCATCCATTTTTATGTGGGCGAGAGCCATCTGGTTTTTGGCCTCTTCTATCCAAGTCTCGCAAGTAGCTCGCTTGCCATAGGACTTATGAGTTTGCCAGCATGTTAGCTCTTCGGTGGTCACATAGCAAAAAAAGTCGTACTCTTTTAACTCGAACAATTCACCATTACCGGATTTCTTTTCTTTTTCCCTTTCTTGGCGCACGGCAACAAAACGGCGGGCTTGAGTCCAATTGGCGCATTGATGCCAGAACATACATTGCTCCCAGCCTTGCCTGCCGGGTATGGCTTCCCATAGTTGGGAGTAAATCAGTTCTTTCAATCCTTTGAGCTTTACCTTGACCAGATAACTGTGACCAAATTGGTCAAGAAGGTCAAAGAGATTACCGTTAAAAAAACCACTGTCACCACGAAAAAGAATAGTTTGACTTTCTGGTAAATGGGCAAGTAGCTGTTTTGTAAATTCTACTATCCCATTACTGGTGTAGGCATCTCCGCTTCTAAGCCAGCCTTGCAGAATTTCTTTTGTCTCTGCACAAAAAGCCAGGATCGGATGAAAGGAAGATTTACCTTTCTGAAAAGGATTGTACCCCTTTTTCACGCCTTGCTGTTTGCCGTAGGCTGTTTTTACGGTTGAGTCGACATCTACCACACGACATGTTCGTGTGGCAATTGTGGATGTGCCTTTTCGCAAGGCCTTCCCCCACAGTTTTCCGCGCAGTCGGTGGTTCAATATCTCAAGCTGCGAGACCTGCCGTTCACGAAATGTCCTGAACAAACGACCAAGGGTACTGTTGTCGGGGATTTCAACCCAGCCGGACAGCCGTCTTAATACACCGTCTGCCCAGATTGTAGTAACACTGCTCAGGGCTCGTGCTCCGCCCATAATCGCTACTACTGTTAAAAATACCGCATCAGCAGAATCATATAGGGCGTTACTGCCTCGTTTAAGCTCTATGGTATTTTTGGCAAGATCTATCAATCCGCTGTTACGAAGAAATTTTACGACTGGAACAAGACCGGCCTGACTGGTTAGCCCCTTAGCATGATTGCTGATAGTAACTTTTCTTGATGACACTCGGGCACTACGTTTGTTATTCTGGACGCTCATGGAAAAGGTGACTCCTCAAAGTTGTTTTCTTGGTCGTTAACCCTTTGAGGAGTTTACCTTTTTCATGTTTTTTTATCATCTATCTGCAAAATTTAGGTATAAGTCAGTTCTTTTTTCATAAAAGGCTTCAGACAACCTTGAAAGTGCATCCCTGGCCTGGCCCTTCGGACGCCTGCATGATAAGACGAAACTACCTTTTTGGGGAAAAGGGTAGTTTCGTCTTACTTGTATTCAAGCACAGCTAAAATTGTAGCCAACTAAACTTCCAGGCGATTCTTGTAGCTATATGTCTTCACCTTTCCATAAATATCGGTGCACTTCCAAGTGATAGAATTTTTTGCCATGAAAGGCTTAAGCGTCGCATTGCAGTAACCCAGTTGATATGGAACGCGAGTCTCGATGGCATTGCGCGGACAAGCCTTGACACAAGACATACAATCCCAACAATCGCGGTTATTCCGGCAGTAAGCCTTCATCGTCTCTTCACCCACGGTCATAAGATTGCCGGGGCAAATTTCCTCGCAAAAGGATTCTTCGCGCCCCTCGCAACCGTTACATTTTTCTAAATTAACTCTTGGTGGCATTTAAGGACCTCCTTACAATACAAAATGATTTAATCTTATGGCATCCAGTTTAAGACGAATAGCGGTCACCAGAAACAATTTTTTCGTAAGGTCTGGTAAAGGTAGTGATTTCACCTGTTTTAGGGTCCCTCCTACTCTCGACAAAGCAGTCAAAGTTGTCATTGTCCACTTCAGGATAATCAGAGCGCGTCTGCCATCCCTGCCAACGTGTTTCCTTGCGAGCCTTTAAGTGGTGACAAACCGCTTCCGCCACGTCCACCCGATCCATGGTTTCATTAGCTTGCATAAGATCGTGTAGATCCTTGGCTTTAAGATACTGGAACTGGCTTCGCAGCATCTTGATATGTTTCAAGGCGTAATCCAGGCGCTCTTCATTGGTTCGATAATACTGGGAAGTACCACCAGCATATTCATCCATAAGACGCTGTAGACGTTCCTTCATCTCCAAAGGAGATACGCCTTCGAAGTCATTATCCTTCATAAGTGGCATAAAGAGTCGTTCCTTCTCGGAATTCACCTGAGTCATATCCAATTCAGGTAATTCGCGTCCTTCCATATATTTAATAGCTCCACGAGCAGCCAACTTCCCCTCGGCAGCGCAGCCGCCCACAAACTTATTAGGGTTGCCCCCGGCGGTCTCACCTGCGGCAAACATGCCTTGGACGGTTGTCATACGATCAATGTCCACCCAGTACCCGCCCATGGTGTGACCACCCACGATATATGGATCCGAGCCATAAGTCTCGATGGGCTCTTTTGTCACATCCTGCCCCCGGCTGGCGAGAAAAAGAACAAAAGACGGCCGCTCATTCAGGTAGTCGACCATCATATCATCGACTAATTTGGGGTCCATGTTACGCGTGTCACAATATGTCGGCCCCCTTCCAGCCAGCCATTCTTCCATTGGGGCGTTCGCCCGGATGTAACGCGGGGCGGATTCACCGCCCAAATGGGCGTAGCGTTCCTGCATAATCTTTTCGCCTTTGCAGTTAATGATAGGGGTCTTGTACCCTACGGATATTGTATCTATCGGGCCACAGAAGTCTTTAGATCGAGTGGCTACCCAGCGTTGCTCCAGCGAAGTCAACTCCGCGCCTTGGCGATACCCCATGGCATAACCCGAGCCCACGCAGTAAGGGCACATCCATATCTGGGCTCCGCTATCGGTGGAGTCGGCTGTATACGATTTGTAAAGAGTGCCTGCTCCACCGGTGGAAACCACAGTGGCCTTGGCCCTGAAAACATAGAACTTTCCATCCCTCACGCCAAGACCCATTGCACCAATGCACCTTTCACCATCCATTAGGAGCCCTGTTCCCGCAACACGGTTGTAGACTTCAGCTCCGGATTCAATAGCCTTCTCAGCCATAATGGGCTTGAGTTGTTCCCCGTGGATTGAAACGTCCCAGTTCCCACGAAACGATGCTTTTCCATTTTCGTCCCGAAGGATGGGTAGTCCCCAGCGCTCAAGATCGTCTACAGCTTCGTTAAGTTCTTTGGCGTTGGACAGGGCCAAATCCTCACGCAACGGTCCCCCACCAACCTGAGAGCGGGACCAGCGCACCAAATCTTCAGGTGTTTTACCCTCGGGGATATAGGTATTGATCGCGTCCATACCAGCCGAACAAGCCCCGGAACGCATAATGTGAGCCTTTTCCATAATAACAACTTTAAGATCAGGATTATTTTTTTTGGCCTCCACTGCCACAAAACAACCGGCGTTGCCTCCTCCAACAATAAGCAAGTCGGCAGTTATTATTTCTACCGGTATTTCACCAAGATTTTTGGGTTTGAATTTTATTGCCCGTTTAGTAGGTATATTTGTCATGACTAAACTCCTATTTTAGGTTTTGCTGCAAGAGCGAGTGGTTATGTTGCCAGTACATTATTCTTTATAAATACATAGATATAAAGGGGCCAACCTAAGTCAAACTCCCTGGCAATCGCCATTCTGGTAAAGGCATCGAAGTCTTTCGGAACAAGAATAGTTACTTTCCGCCTTACTTCTTTTTCATTTCAAGATCCTCCTTTCTAAATTAATTTGATTTTCTTCCCCTAATATTTATTGCACTAAAGGCTGCCACAAAGGAAATCCATTCATGGCATACCAGGGAGCCATAACAAATATGCTCCACAATATTGCACAGATAATTATAGGGAAACCTACCTTCGCGTAATCAACCATAGAAAAAGTACCTGTGCTGTATGCTATTACGGCTGCTGTAATCTGCGTGGGCATCACAAATGCAAATGTATCGAGATTGCCAACCAATAGCGTAAATGCAACAGTGTTCATGTGAAGGAGAGGTGCCATCTCTATTAGGATCGGCGCAAGCATTGCAACAGCAGCCACATTGCTCAGCATCCCGAGACGTATGAACTGCGTGCCACACATCATTATAAGAAGGATCATTATCCATCCCTTGCCTGCCACAAATGGATGAATCACGGCAGCAAGATTACCTGCAAGCCCTGTGGAACCCATGGCAGCAGACATGGAGAGAGCACCTCCAAGAAGCAGCCACGTTCCCCATATGGTCTTGTCTTGTATCGTCTTCCATTTCAAGGGAAGTATGCCGGGGATAAAAAATACTCCCAATGCCATTAGAGTAACCATTCCTGTCTTGATCTTATGGAAATCCTGAAGGCACCACATTGTAGCCGCAGCCCCAAAGATGAAAAGAATAGTCCATTCATACGTCTTGGTTTTGCCAAGCTCTTCTTTGGCGGTTTTTATTTTTTCTATCCCGCCTTCAACCTCCACCTTTTGGAACTTAAAAAAGAACTTCAATATCAAGTACATTATAGGGAAGAGTCCAACTATTGGTAGATGGAGCCAAAACCACTGTACCCATGAAATCTGTATATTGAGCTGTTTGTCAAAAAGTCCCACCATTATGACATTAGGCATATGCGCAGTGAGGAAAACGATACCCCCAACCATCGGCGCATACACAAGGGAGGATATCACAATCGCCTTTTTTGCATTTCTCTCCGCTTTAGTATCCCCAAACAGAGCTGTAATTCCATTGACAACCGGCAAAAGTGTAGCTGACCTGGCAACAGCCGCCGGAATAACTAATGCTAGGCCCATACAGGTACTGAACAATCCTAATATTATCTTGCTAACCTTGGTGGACTTTATCTGTGACAAGACGGTTAAGGCAATGCGGGTATCCAGTTTTGCAGACGACAATATAGCCGCAAATATAAATGCACCTAAACACAGAAAGGTCACATTCAAAGTAAATCCGCTGAATGCCGACGGTATTTTCGGCACAGCCTTTGTTACCACCAGCAGCATTGGTATCATTAAGCCTGAAATGGCACCAGGGATAGCCTCGGTTATCCATATAATAGATGCCCAAACAATAATCGCGAGAACTGCCTTTGCAGAATAAGTAGGTATAATGGATGAAAAATCTATACCCCACAAAATCACCGCAAAGGCCACCCAGGCAGCTATATAGCCGATAAGAGTTTTTCGTGGCGGTTTTCCCCGTGTTTTCAAATTTTTGATTAAATATCCCAATATTCCTTTTGCCGGCCGTGGATTACTGGTATGAACTTCTGCACTTACTTTTTCCATATTCATCCCCCTCAGGTATCCCAGATTTTTTCTTTATGTTTCTGGTTAAAAACATAAAGCACTCAAAAATCCCCCACAGCAAATACTCCACAGAATTTGCTTATCCTTTTTAATACCTTGGAAAAGGCGTTCTTAATATCGTCCAAACGATACTAATATTAATATATTGTTAGCGTTGATTGATATAAGTTCCCGAAGGTTCCTTGTTGTTCCTGTCTGGGATTCCGCATGTTCATCAAGGATGACGTCTTTCGGACCCAAATATCAAGACAGTCGTTTAAGCTATTCGCTACCAAAAATAGCGGAAGTTCCACAGCCTCGAGTTCATGGTGAAGGTAAGCATGGGGGGCATTGCGAGTGTTAAAAACACTCAATGAGATTGGTCAGGGATGCGATGTCTATCCCGTTAGGATTGGGCAGTGGAAGAAGAAAATTCAGTAGCAGACATAGTAAAAGATTGCCAGCCACTCGGGTAACAGAGTGTAGTGTGCAAAGAGACTCTGCCAGTCTGTTCTAACTTTTTCCATAGAAAGGAAGGGTCTCCATAGAGAAGGGCCTTAAACAGGCAAAAAATAAGAAACTGGCAAACTTTCACATCTCTGCATTCTGCCAATAAACATTTTTGGTATAACAATTAGCTGTCGTGAGTTCAATTGTCACAAGACCATGATTTAGTTCTGGTGCATAAGATGCCAGTGGCAAGGTCAAGCAATGGTAGGTAATCAGAAAGAAGAGCTTCTTCCTGAAAAGTTTCGCTCTGTCAGGGTAAAAATCTTTCCAAAATATTCGAACTCGCTGCCTTGACCACAGGGAGCTCCTGCCAATTAGTAGTATAAGCTGGTGACTTCCACGTCTGCTGCATCGCCCAAGGTTTATCTTCAGCGGTTGTCATCCCGTACTGGAGAGTACTGCGTCCCCACTTACTGTTGATCCTGTCCAGTGCTGTCATCAACTGTTTATCTTCCTTCTTCACTGCCTGTTGGGCAAACGAAAACAAATCCTGCTGCCTATATCCCTGTTTTACGATACCGGCGAGCATGACACCAGCCTTTCGATATCGATACCCGGGCTTATATAATGACTTGAGGCACTGCAGAGCTGCGGTTATGAGCTCTGGAGTTGAAGAGGTGGGTCGATGCAGAGTAATCGTCTGATTATTTGAATAACTGGCATTTTCGTCAAAAGGTCCAGTTGTGACAAACAGATTCAGAGTTTCAGCTTCAACGCCTTGTTTCCGAAGTTTTTCTCCAGCTATTGAGACATAACTGATTACTGCTTCTCTAAGATTATCGAAGTCGGTAACCGGATGCCCGAATGATCTTGAAGTAATGATTGATTTTGGAGATGCAGGAGCATTTTCCAGCGAGATACACGAGATCTCGTTCAGCTCCATGAGGGTCCGTGCTCCAACGACTGTCAGATGCTTGCGAATCCATGTTTCATCGGCCCGTTTGAGATCAAGGGCAGTATAGATACAACGGTTATTCAGCTTTTCAGTAGAACGTCTGCCTATTCCCCAAACATCATTCACTTCAATCTTCCCCAATACCTGGTCAATTTGATTGTTGCCGGCAAGATCGAAGACGCCATTGAACTGTGCCTCTTTCTTAGCTACTC
>JAQVER010000096.1 GCA_028697885.1 Desulfocapsaceae bacterium | reverse complement strand
GCTGCTCCAACGACGAGCCCTGGGTCCATTCGACCTCGCTTGTCCTGCGCCAGGAGATCCTGCAATGGGGTTACAGGTTCCCCAAGCTCTCCCCCAGTCCCTGCATGGTGGACCTCGACGACGCCTTCACCGTCGACCACGACGGCACCATCTACAAATGCGTCACCCTGATCGGCCACCCGGACCTTGCCTGCGGCGACATCTGGCAGGGGTTGAGCCAGAGTTGGCAGGAGACCTGGTGCCTTGATCACTGGCAGGACGAACCGCAATGCCGCGACTGTGTCTACCTGCCCCTCTGCTTCGGCGGCTGCCGCGCCATGGCCTTCCAGCGTAACGGCCACATGCAGCAGGTGGACTGCCAGCGCGCCTTGTTTGACGCCACCCTCGAGCCCATGCTGCAACAGGATCTCCGGTACCGTTACGCCTAGGACTCGTCACCAAGGGATCTGTTCTTTATAACTCCTTCCTTACCCGGGTCAGGCATGGCCCGGCGTTGCTCGCAGAACCGGACGCCACCCGCCACCTGCCCTTGTCTAACCGGACATTACTGACTATATTGAGTAAAAATCAACCAGGGAGGTCTTCATGAATATCACCATTAAAGAAAAAGCAGCAGCGATGCTGAACAGCAAGATGGCACCGGGCCAGTTCCTGCGGGTTGCAGTAAAAGAAGGAGGCTGTGCCGGTCTGACCTACGACGCTGCATTCGTTAGCGGGATGAAGGAAGGCGAGAGTGTGATCCATACGGCCGGGGCGATTAATATTATTACCGATGGAGCAAGTGCCAAATTTCTGGACGGTCTGGTCATCGACTACTCCGACGAGCTGATCAACGGCGGCCTGCAGTTCACCAATTCCAATACCAAGACCACCTGCGGCTGCGGCCAGAGCTTCAACCTGAGCGGTTTCCCCAAGGTCGAGAGCGGCAAGTGCAAGATCTGAGCACAGCCAACTTGGCCCCGGCGCCTGATCAGCCATGATCTGCAAGAGAGCAGCCGTCTCTTTGCAACCATAGACCTTGAGATTCCCTGATCAGGCTGACAGGAGCGATCTGTGAGGGCAAATATACCGGGCAGAGGCGGCTGGCCTCAGAGCTTTGGAATGCGGATGCGGCTGATCATAAGCGAGCCTGAGAGGGCGAAGGTCAGAACGAGGGGATGGAGATGGAAACCGGCAAGTTTGACGACTCCAAACCAGAGGTTCTGGTGAACTGCACCGAACGAAGCGGCGACTGCCAGGAGCAAGACGAGGAAAAGGGAGGTCGGGATCGGTGTTCCTTCAAAGTACTTCACCTTGTCACCCCCTTCGCACAGTATGTCAACGGTCACGTTGTAACGGGCCAGACGCGAAACCCCGCAGGCGACGAAGTAGGCCAGGACGATGCGGTCGTAGAGGCCCTGCATGCCGCAACCGTATGCAATAATCGCCGGGGCGACACCGAAGGAAATGATATCAGCGAGGGAATCCAGTTCCCTACCCATCACTGACGCCACCTGCCTCCATCTGGCAATGCGGCCATCGAGGACGTCAAATACCAAAGCAGCCAACACCAGAGCACAGGCAAAATAGATGTGCCTGATATCGTCTATTTGCAGGTAGGTCATGGTGGAGAATATCGCCCCTACACCACAGACGGCGTTGGCGAGAGTAAACCAGTCGGCCAGATGGAACTCACGAATCATTGATAAAGGCTTGGAGAATCTATGTTTCGTCATCGTAACCGGATCTCCATATAAATGGGTTCTCCATCAAGAGTAAAACCAGCGTGGGGGGGTTGAGGGATGCCAGTGTCAAATACCAGAGGGTATCTTGGAAAATGGTCTTTATGTCCAAGCCCTGCGTTGTTCAGAAATCTTTATCCTCGGGATATCAGACAGATGCCTGCGGTAAAGTTTTCTATCGCAGACTGCCTGACGATACGTTATTATTTTCCTTTGGCTTGTGACTCTTCAGTATAAAGAAGAGCCAGCTGTCGTACAAAAATTATCGGGCAGTGCCGCAGAGATGCAGATAATCTTTGTCCTTCTCAGCGTCTCTGCGACTCTGCGCGAGATCCTGTGAAAGCAGTGCTGAAACAAATAGTTACCTTTGAGTAAAGGGAGCAGCAAGCTACACATATGCTGTTCCCCTATTGTATGTATAAAGGATCTGACCTTATGGCTGAAATAATCCCTGAAGATATCCAGAAAGACCTGGAAAAAGCGTGTTCCTTGCATCAGCGCACCTCTTCCGATTATAAAAAATGTATGGAATTCAACAAGCTGATGTCCGATCTTCTGGGAAGACTGGAAGACGCCCACTGCTACAGGGCTGCCGACCGGGTCATGGGCATCCTGCTCGATTGCAATCCTCGCGAAGGTTCTCACTGCGATAAGGCCTCAATGGTCGGCGAAAAAGTAAAAAAATTTGAGAAAGGCTGAGGATTACAGCCCCCTCTTTTTGGCCCCAACCCGTTGCCCGTGAACATTCTGAACGACAAAACGACTATTGCCGAGAAGACGCGGATTCCAGCTACACCTGAAACGCACCTCATCTCCTAACGAAACCACTTTTGCACGGGCGATGCCAATCGGCACATCAAAACCGACCCCGCTCTCTGAGAGATCGTTCAAGTTTATCTCGAGTTCCCTTCCTTCCTGCGTTATCAGCAGCACTTTGCCGGTCTGCTGAGAGCGGCAACGGTAACGACGATTTAACCGGCACACGCTCTTATCGCCACATTTATAACAACGGACACTGATTTGCCGCAAATCGTGGGGTATTGGATAGGTTCTCCTTGTCTTACATACCGGACATCGAAAAAATATACGACTATCCTGTACCAGATAATCCTTTGTTACGCCCATTTGTGACTCCTCTGGCTATTGATAAACAATAAAAAATACCCACATCCCTGCCAATCAATCATGTTGTTTCTATTATTAACCACGAAACAACGGCTAAATGTCAAATATTTTTCTGAAAGAGACGCATCCCGCATAACAGGCAGTGAAAAAATCGAGAAAGATTAAGGATACCCGGTGGTGCCGGTATCCGGCAGCGCCTGGGCCGGATTGCGGCTCTCACCGGCACTGGTCACCGTCACCGCCGATCTTCCCGGCAAGGGGCACTTGGTTTCACAGATGCCACAGCCGACGCACAACTCGTCGACCAGGTACGGCTGTTTGACCGTTACCTTCTCGCCATGGCTGTTCTCCACCACCACATCCCGAAATTTGATCGCCTTGTCAGGGGTGGGACAATGTTCCTCACAGACCATGCAGGGAATGCCCTTGGCATAGGGCAGGCAGCGATTGCGGTCAAAGCAGGCATTGCCGATCTTCACCTTTTTCTTCTCCACAGGTGCCAGCTTCCTGATCGCCCCGCTGGGGCATACCTGGCCGCAGAGGGTGCAGTTGTACTCACAGTAGCCGGTGCGGGCCTTGAGGATGGGGGAAAACATCCCCTCCAGTCCGCCCTGGAGAAAGGCCGGTTGCAGACCGTTGCCGATGCACACCTTCATGCACTCACCGCAGCGCACGCAGCGGCCGATGAATTCTTCCTCCGGCAGAGCCCCGGGTGGGCGGATCAGAAAAGGATCTGCCTGGCGGGCCAGGGTTCTGCTCTTGAGCAGGAAAGGCAGTGCCGCCCCCAAAGCCAGCGAGCCGACGAAACTGCGCCGGGAGAGGGCAAAAGCCGGCCTGCCCTGATGTAATCCACTGAATTGAAAGGATATCTTATTGCCGGGACAATGCTGGATACAATCGAGGGAGAGGTTGCAGTCCAGCTGTGAAATATTGCGTTCTTCGTCGATGGCCCCCATTCGGCAGACATCGCGACAATTCCGGCAATTTCCACATTTGCTCCCGGTTCGGCCCCGCAGAAGAGCAAAACGGGCCGTGACGGCAAACAAGGCACCCAGCGGGCAGATATTGCGGCAGAAGAAACGGCGCTCAAGCCTTTCCAGCAAGAAGACCACCAGGAGAATGACCAGCGACAGAACCGCCAGATCATAATATTTCTGATTAAAGGGCAGGATGGTCGCCTTGAGGAAGGTGTAGAGGGGTTCGGTCAGTCCATTGACCCAGGCCGGCGCCTGCTGATAGGTATAGGTGAAGAAGGTGGTCGACAAGGCATTCAGGGCCGGATCTACGGCCAGGGCCAAACTCCGGACCAGGATCGAGAAAGGGTCGACATAGCCGGCCAGCGGCAGGCCGAGCCAGGCCCCGACCAGCAGAAAGCCTAAAAGATAAAATTTCAGGACCCGGTATCTTCTTTCCCTCCCCTGCCCCTTGCTGGGCACGATCTTGTGGCAACCGTCAAGCAGGGTTCCCATGGGGCAGACCCAGCCGCAGAAAAAACGGCCCAGAAGCAAGGTGAACAATAATGTCACCAGGGCCGGCAACATCAGGACAATGAAGAATCCGGCCGCCACCGAGGCAGAGAGGGCCAGCAGCGGATCGATGCGAAAAAGGATATTGACCGCATAGGCGATCTCATCGCGACCTGAATAGTCGGTCCTGATAAAGAGAAAGAAAAAGAGGGCCAGGCAGACCAGTTGGCTTGCACGCCGCCAGTAATACGCAGGAATCCTCTTTTTATTTTTCATCTCTGCACCATGGAAGATCACGCCTTGATGATCCTGATCTTCGCCAGGTCCATCTCCCCCAATCCCATTCGATACGCTGCAACCGTGGATTCGATTTCCTCCGGCTTCAGACCGAAAAGGGTGGTGGCATAAGCATCGGCTGCCACGGGGTCAACCGAGGCAACAAGCGTGTCCAGCACCATAACATCAGCCAGATCCCCGCCCTGGGGGCCATTATGGAGAAGGATCCGGGTGGCATCGATGACGGTGAGTTTCGGTTGAATGACCGTTGCCAGGTCAGCCAGTTTCTGGCCCAGATTGTGGTGCATGGCCCCCCGGTTGCCGCCGAGAACTCCCATGCTGTTCTTGAGGCCCAGTGTCAACAGGCTGAGGCCGTGGTGCTTGGCTACCGGCACGTTGATATAGCTGTCGGCCTCGAGTGCGTCCCGATAGATCGAAAGACGTCTGACCGCCTTGCCTCGCTCAATATCCACCGGAATATATTTGCGCTCGTCTGGATGAAAAAACTTCAACCGTTTGTCCTTTATCCCGGCCAGGGTATCCTCCATGCCGCTGTTGACATAGCAGCGCCGCTCCTCGTTGCAGGTACGGTCAAAGACCAGGATCTCACCGGCCCCGGCATCGAGTGCCCGCTCCACCAAAGCCCTGACCACCTGGGGGTGGGTATTGGCAGCCTGGCCCGGATTGCGATCCCAGCCGATATTAGGCTTGACCACCACCTTGTCACCGTTGCGGACAAACTTGCCCATCCCGCCCAGGGGACCTAAAACCCGATCAACCAATTCCTGATAGTCCTTGCCGGTGGCCCGGGCAAGCAGGGAGGGCTGACTCTCCGCTGCCAGCGCCGCGCCGATCCGGAAATGGGGTACACTTACACTGATGCCTGCCGACCACAAGGCCACCTGCCTGAGGAATTCTCGCCTGTCCATATCAGCACCTCGCCCGTTCATGTTCGTCTGGGAAACGCTCTTTTTTGATAATTATGGCACCACAGGATGAGTATGTCAAAGCAAACCTCATCCCTGCATGGCCAGGGAACGTAATGATGGAATTTACATTTTTTCATTGACAAGGCTCAACACAAAGACTATTTTTTGTACCAAACAGTCAGTTACGAAATACTTGGAGATCTTTATGGCAGTTACAGTCAAAGGTGAAAAAACGAGGGAACACATCCTCAAGGCTTCTCGAAAAATTTTTATTAAGCAAGGCTTTCACAACACCTCTGTCAGTGAAATAATCTCAGCGACCGGCGTAAAAAAAGGAAACCTCTATTATCATTTTGCCAGCAAGGAAGATTTAGGCCTGGCGGTTTTAGAAGACGCCAAAGAAGAATTTTTTTATTTTCTGACCAAATCACTCTCGGGTACGGATTCAATCGCCAAGATTATCCACTCCTGTCAGGCGATTTTTAATGAACAGAAAAAAAACAACTTTGTCGGCGGTTGCCTGTTCGGAAATACCGCTCTGGAAATGAGCGACAGCAACCCCCAATTTGCCTCCGTCATTCAAGAAGTTTTCGACCGATGGACCAGAGAACTCGAAACCCTCCTGCTGGAAGCGGCAGAGTCTCAGCAACTTAACTCAAGAATTTCACCGAAACTGATGGCCAAAACCGTGGTAGCAACAGTGGAAGGAGCGATTATGATGTCCAGGGTCAGCAAACGCGAAAAAGATCTGCACGATTTCCTGGCAGCCATCAAAACTCTACTCGCTCACTGATTTTTTTTGCAGAATATTTGTACCAATCAGTTGGTACATAAGAAGCATCCCGATACCAAATATCAAAAAAAATTTAGTCCCAACTGTGTCTGCCGGCAAAAAAGCCGTTTTGCCCAGACTCCCCCGGCATCATAAACTTCAAGGAGGCCTGACTATGAAATCTAGACCCTTTATTCTCACATTATTTTTTACCCTTCTTCTCATCTCACAAGGCTGCAGCGGCAAAAATCCACAAGACGCTCGTCTCCAAAACCTTAACAACGGAATTTGCCATGACACAGTCTCAGGGCAAATGTGGCAGACTGATAAAAGTGAAAATATCAAAACGTATGAAGAAGCACAGCGTTATGTAAAAAATTTAAAGATTGGCGGCTACACCGATTGGCGTCTGCCAACCGTCTTTGAATTATACGATCTGAATTACCTTTTCGACCTTCATGTGAACGGAACGTGTGATTTTGCACGGAAAGGGAAATACTGGTCCGGAGAGAAAGATGGTGAAGGAATGGCTGGATCCTGGGAGATGTCTGATCAATGCGATCCGGAACGTCGGTATTTCAGTAAGAGTGAGGGCAGTGTCCGGGCGGTCAGACCCTAATAAATTGTAGTTGCTCAGACTTGATCCGACAGTCCTGGTGAAAAGATATAATTAAATCTGACGCATAAGTAAGGTTAAATCTGAGGACAGTTGGATGTAATCAGATATTCGACATGGCAATATTAAGGTTTACCTCACCAGTCAGCCACGACCATTTTCACTTGCAAAATCTTATAATTATAGCCAGTTAGCGTGGTCTGATCTCGCTTTCTGAGGTGCCTTGAATCAAGGCACCTCAGAAAGCCTTCGGTACGGAAAAACAGAAAGCGATCCCCGACCGGGAGTCATGTTCAGTCCAGACCTCGCCGCCGTGCTGCTTGACGATATCCTTGACAATGGCCAGCCCCAGGCCGGTGCCGCAGATGCCGATGGAGGTCTTCTTTCTCTTAAAGGCAGCGAACAGACCTCTTGACTCCTCTTTTTTCAGGCCGACACCGTTGTCCCGCACCGAAACGATGTGCGCAGTTTCATCCTCGCGGCAGGAAATCGTAATTTCGCTCAGTTCATCGCCGCCATACTTGACGGCGTTGTCAATCAGGTTGCGTAAGACCCGGACCATGGCCAATCGATCTGCCTGCAGCACCGGCTGCCTTGATGGCTCCAGCAGGCGGATGCCGCCGAGTTCAAGGCGGGTGGTGAATTCTTCCCGGATCAACTGTAAAACCTCAGCCAGAGAAACATTCTCCAAACAGAGCAGCTGTTCCTTGGCAGCGATGAAGAGATTGATCTTCTCCACCATGGCGACGATCTGCTCCGCCGAGCCAATCAGGCGGCTGTAGTAGAGATCACGCTTGTCCTCGCTGAATCCTCGGCCCTTTTTCCGTAGACGGTCGGCAAGACCATGGAGGGAAACGGCCGGGCTTTTCAGATCGTGGGCCACGGAATAGGCGAACATCTTGATCTCTTCCGAGCGTATCTTCAGTTCTTCCTCGACCGACTTGCGGTCCGTGATGTCGGTATGGGTGCCGACGAAGCGCAGCGGCCGGCCCTGTTCATCCCAACTCACCACCTTGCCTCTGGCCTGAATCCACTGCCAGGCACCGTTTTTACATCGCAGCCGAAACTCGGCTCCGTATACCGGGGTTCTGCCCTCTAAATGTGAACTGACCGCGGCTATGGCCTGGTCACGGTCCTCAGGATGGAGAAGTTCCCGCCAGCTGACTCCGCTGGCCACAAGCTCATCCTTGTCATAGCCCAGTGAGGATGCCCAGTTGGCGCCGTAGTAAACGTTGCCGTTCACCAGGTCGCGGTCCCACATGCCGTCCGAGGTGGCATCCAGGGTGAGGTGGAAGCGCTCCTCGCTTTCCCGCAGTTGGGCCTCAGCTTTTTTGCGGTCTGAAATATCGCGCACAAAGGAGCAATGGAATGCAGTGCCCTCAAATTCAAGATAATTGACGCTGATCTCCACCGGAAAGGTCCTGCCGTCCTTGGCCCGATGGACGCTTTCGATGGTCTGGTTCCCGGTCAGCTTCATCTGCTGCCAGTGCTCCGGCCAATTTTCCGGCGGGAACAGGGGGTTGATGTCGTGGACCGTCAGGGACAGCAGCTCTTGACAACTGTAGCCAAGCGAACGGCAGGCGGCCTGGTTGACGTAGAAGAGACGGGCATCCTCACCTATCCAGAAAATAGCGTCACCGACATTTTCCAGCGTGAACTTGGTCAGCTGCAGTTCAGCAAGCCTGCTCTGATCTTCTTCGGCGCTATCTGCCACGGAATACGGCTTAAATAACAAGGGACAGTTCCTCCTGCAAATTGAGAGTGAAAGAAGCGCGTTAAGTTTTTCCTAACTCCCTTCATCATCACAAAAACGAACGTTGCTATATTCAATCACAGATGAAATATTTTTAACAGGAGTTCCGGGGAAAGAATTAGAAAGATGCCAATGGCAGTGTTAACTGTTTAGTAAAAACAGTAGAATGAACCATTTTCCTGACAGTGTCAGATTTGGACCCACGGCAATCCATAGCTGAAAACAGACTGGGTCAATCCACCTGCAGTTCCTGCAATCCACGAATGCTGAAGAGCGGATCACAGATCGCCTCATGGTGGCAGACCGGGCATTTTCCAGGGGAGGTCATCCGCTCACGCTTGACAAAGACGAAGCCACACATGCGGCACTCGGCAGGCTCCACTTCGAGTACCGCACTGGTGGCGTGCAGGCTGCGACGGATATGCTCCAGGTGGCCGGAAACCTCCTTCTCAGGAAGGCCGACGGCTGCTGAAATCTCTTTTGCCGATATGGGGCCCTCGACGAGAAGGGTCATAATGGCATGCCGGGTCGTCTCCAGCACCGTACGGGGGATCACAGGTTCTCGCTCTCTTTTTTTCATACCACCTCACCAATGGTTACGCCGATGACGGCTAGGGACGGGGAAGATCTCTTGCCTTATTCGAGGGAAATAATCTGATCCGTTACTTCCGTGAAGGCAACATCATGGCTGATGAGAAAAAGCTGGTCGTACCAATGTTCGGTGACCTCTTCCCGCCCGACATCGATGGCCCGGAAGGCATGGGCCAGATTGGCACGCCGCGCCGCATCCAGGTTGGAGGTCGGCTCATCAAAGAAGGCCACCCGGGCGCCGATGGTCTGCAGCAGGGCCAGGCGCAGGGCAACCACGGCGCTCATGGTCTGGCCGCCGGAGAGCTGGTCATCGCTGCGCTCCCTGAGCTCGCCATTTTCCATGTCACGCAGCACGATCTGGTATTTGTCGCCCCAGTAAAGCTCTTCATCGGTTTCGGCGATATTGCGGTAGATGCGATCCGCCCGTAAACTTATTTCCTCGCGGAAGCGTTCGGAGAGCTGGGCCGAAACATTATTGAAAATCTTGTCCCGTAAAAATTTGACTAACTCTTCCTTGGCGGCAAGGCCTTTCCTGGCAGCCAGGCGAACCTTGATCTCTTCCTTGAGCTGCTGCATTTTTTTGATCTCTTCATCGAGGCGGAGTCGCTCGCGGCCGAGATCAGCGATCTTCTGCCTGCTGGTGGCAAGTTCTCCAACCAGTTGTTCCTTGATCAGGCGGACCTCGGCGTGGCGCGGGGGGTCATAATCCTCGGCCAGTCTGCCTAGCTCTTGCTGTTTGGCCGCCAGAATCTTACGCAAATCTTCCAGAAGCGCCACCATCGTGGCCAGGGAATCACGCCGGTTTTGCAGATCAAGGGCATCTTTTTGATTGGCAAAGAAGGCATCCCGGGCGGCTTGATGTGCCGTGCGTAATTTTTCAACCTTGGCTATGTCACCATCAAGATTGGCGAATTTTTTGAGCTCTTCCTTGCGAGTCCCACCCTTTTTCTCGGCCTCTTCCTGTTGTTCTTTAACCCCGGCCAGAGCTGCTTGCCGCTTGCTGTTGTCGTCACGCCGTTTGGCCAGGGCAGTGAGCTGTTTTGCCAGTTCCTGGCCCCGAACCTTGAGGGAATCGAGCTCCAGCCGGGCCTTCTCGGCCGCTGTGATCTCTAAGGCCAGCCCGGCCAGACGCTGCTGCAGATCAAGACCCTCCTGGTCCAGGTCATCCACCCGGGCGCTGAAGACATCACGCGGCGCCTTGCCGGCAATGTTTTGGCATTCTTCCTTGAAAAAGGGACAGACCCCTTCGGCCAGTTTTTCCCTGCCTTCCTGTAAGCCGGCCCGCCGCCCCTCAAGAAGCCCCTGGGCCAGACGCAGCTTTTCCGCCTCTTCTCTCAGGACCGGCAAGCGGGCTGCCGCTAAGGTTACACTCTCAGCTGCCACAAGTGCCTTTTGATCTGCTACGAGCCGGCGTTCTTCTGTCGCCTGCTCTTTGTCGATTTTTTCGACTTCCCGCCTTTCGTATGCATAGGCCTGAGCCAGGCGGGCACTTTCTTTATCGAGACCAATGATCTCCTGCTCGATCGCCCTGCACTGCTTCTCCTGCTCCCGCAGGGCCTTGAGCTGAACCTCAGCCCTTTCAAACGCATCCTTACCAACCCGGCTCTTTTCCAGGATTTCCAAGGCCTGCTCGGCCTCTTTCACCCTCTTTTTATTGTCGGCGATCTTGCCTTCCCCGTCGCGAATCCGATTCTCCAGCACCTGGATATCAGCCTTCACCGTCTGGCTCGTCTTTTCCTGACCATCGAGTTTAACCAGTTGCGCCTGTGTTTCAGCCAAGCTCTTTTCCTTGACCGCCAGCTGCTTCTGCTGAACCTCTACCTCGGTAAGCAAATTGCTTAACTCTTTTTCCCGTTCAGGCAGGGCAACAACCTGCTCTTCTTTGCCCTCAATCTCAACCGTCAAGAGATCAATCTTGGTTTTCACTGCCTTGAGCAGGGTGCTGGTGCCCTTATAGGTCTTGCGCCAGGCATCTATGCCGAGGATCTCATCAAAGGCCTCCTGCCGCTTAGCCGGCTGTTTTAGGACAAAAGGGCCGAGAAATTCGTTCTGAAAAGGGCCGATCACCAGTTTAAATTGATCAGCCAGAGGCCGTCCACTATCGAGCCCTAGCAGCTCCTTGATCCGGGCCTCAGTTTCCGGGGCACCGGCATGGTCCTCAACCTCAAAGGTACCGCCAATCTCTCGGGCCAGCAGCCATTTGGACCCGGCCCCAACCGTACGGGAGGCCCGGTATGTTTCACCATCAGCCGGGGCAAAGGTTACTGCTACTTCACCCTTCTTGGCCCCGATGGTCAGGAAACGCTCAATGTTGCCGACAAAGTCACGGGCATCAACGCCGAACAAGGCATAGCCGATGGCCTCAAAGATCGTGCTTTTGCCTACCCCGTTGACTCCGGACAGGACATTGATGCCGCCCACAAAATGGAGTTCCTTATCACGGTGGGACTTGATATTCTTCAGTGATATAGAAAGGATCTGCATGGCTTACCCCTGCTCCCCGAAAAGGCCAAGCAATTCATCATCTTCCACATCACCCTTCATGACCAGATCGCGGATAGCCAGCGACAACTTCGCCAATTCCCCTTCCCGCCCCTGGTATTTACTGTGGGCCCCGATCAACTCATGCAGGACATCGGTTTCAATCTCGGAAAGGGACTTCTTGACCACCTCTTCCCCACCGGAGCGCGCCAGCATGGAAAGATGATTTTTTATTTCGACGTGCAAGGGCACGGCAAACTCATCAATGGCCAGCCGTAAGCGTTCGCGTCCCAGCTCAAAGGGATGGAAGCCAACCCGTCCAGCCAATTTCAACTCCAGCAAAGGGGCACGCTCATCGCTCAATTCACCTATCTTTGCCGTTAGCTGTTCCCGGAAACGGGCCAGGGCGGAATCGGTATCTGTTTCTCCGTCGAGATTGAGGACCTCGACCAGCATCGGTCGGGGATCGGTTGGCCTGAATTCCGGGGAAAACTTGCCATCCTCAAGGCTCACAAAATAGTAGCCCTTATCATATTTTTCCTCGCCGAAGTTGACCCGTTCGGGAGCACCGGGGTTGAAGGCGTAGGGTATGCCGTCCGGGGTTTCAATCACGTACGGTTTATGACCATGGCCGAGGGCGACATAACCGAATTTTTCGGCTAGGGGATGGGCCTCTTCGATCTTCATGTTACCGATCTCAACCGGCGAGTAGCGCCAGATACCGACATGGAAAATCAGCAGATTATTGACGGTGGTCACCGCCTCGCAGATGCGCTCCACATGACTGCCGGCCTGTGCGCCGATATAACCGAGACCATAGATATTCAGGCCGCCGATCTCGATATGGCCGCCCTCCCCGCTCTCTTCATTAAAGGGGGCAAAACAATAGCCGCCATCTGCGGTCCGGTCCGGCGCAGGAGGCGGATATAGCCCATTTCCGAGAGAGCCTCCATCCACGAGATATTGTTGCGCCGGTGAATCCAGTCATGATTGCCTTCGATGGCAATGCACGGAATGCCTGCTTCCTTCAGGGGCTGGAGGACTTCAATGGTCCTGGCAAAGGTCTTGGGCAAGATCTGACCGGTATGAAAGAGATCGCCGCCGATCAGGACAAAATCAACATCTTCACAGACTGCATCTGCGACAATGGCCGCCAGGCAGCGAAAGAAATCCTGGTAACGTTCCGCTTCCCCTGAAGAGTTGCGGTAG
>JAQVER010000017.1 GCA_028697885.1 Desulfocapsaceae bacterium | reverse complement strand
TCTTCGTCAGGTCGTTCGTTTTACTGCCTCGCTTATTCTCATTCTTCCTGCTGGCAAGCTACTGCTTTTATCGCTCACCCAAGGACCGCGGCAAACTACTCAATCAAAGGTACGCTGTCAATGGAAAAATGACCCTCATTAAAGAAAAAACTAACACCCTTGGCCAGTGTTTCCATTTCACTTCAAGGCCGAACCTGGCTCAGTTGACAAGGGCACACTACTCGCTCCAGATTCCGAGACAGGCGCAACAGGGGAGCTTACTCCGGAAGATTGAGAAGCTTCATCTCCAACACGCCCAGATTGCTTCACAAGCTCAGGGTCAAGGGCATTCATTTCTTTTTCCACTCTTTTAATATTACCGAGAACCTTGTCTGTAATTTCCACTCCCGGATACTTAACCAGGATATCCATCAGACGTCTGCGTGATTCAATTAACAGTTTCTTCTTACTTTCCACATCAGGTGCCTTGGTGAAACGAATAAAGACATCTGCCGCATTTCGACGTTCTGCCTCTGCGGCCTGCAATGAGGCCTCGGCGATTTTCTTATCGGCCTTTACAGAATAGTCCGTATCAAGCATTGGGGTAAATACTTCAATAGCCTTATCATACTGAGCCCCCTCCATTAATCGCATTCCCTCATTCCATCGACGATCAAGTTCTTGTTTTTTCTCAAGCTTAGTCGTCTCGTTTTCTAGCTTCTCAGCCAACGCCAGCTCCCCAGCTTTCTTGGTAATCTGCTGCTGCGTATCATGGTTGACAATGGCACCGGGGACTGCCTCAAGCTTACTCAATGCCTCCTGGTACTGTTTCTGACCTGCGAGCTCATCGGCCTCTACCAAAACTGTTTTTGACCACTTGTCTGCCTGCTCACGAGCGGCAGTCCTGATAATATCAACATTGGATGCAACCGGAGAATAGGGATAGGTCTGAAGAAATTTATCAGCCTGCCATACCACGGTATACCCATCATTGGCCGGATTAAACCCAAGATAACTCTTTAACATATCAGAATATTCTTTAAGTTCAGGGCTTCCCTGCTCACTCCGTTCCAAAATGGATCGTTGCAATATGGCCCATTCCTCAATACTGGCCATCGCCTTATACTCTTTAGATATCTCAAGATACTGAGCTTCCGCATCCTTATAATTACCTGAAGCGACATAGAGATCAGCCAAAAGTTTGCGCAATGAAAGGAGATCCGCAGCCTGACCGTCAGGACTCACCATTTGATCGATCATCTGCCGAAACACCTTCGCAGCCTCTTCTTGCTGCCCTAAAGCCATTAAAGCATTTCCGTATAATATTCTGGTCTTCAACTGCACCCTGGCGGCCATTGCCTCAGGCATCTGTTTCCACACCTGCACCAGTTCTTCGAACTCACCTTTGGCGGCATGCTGTGCAATCAACGCCTCAACCGGAGAAAGCATACCAGAGTCATCATTCTTTATCCCTCCCGTATCTTTGGCGTCATCAGCCGCCACAACCTGACCACAAAATCCATCAAGAAAGGAAATATCACTCTGCTGCAAGTCATAAATTTCCTTTGCACTAATTGATCCACCTGTTGGCATGGACACTTGTTGCAAAAGAACTTCACGAAGACGACTATAACCATTAAGTATTTTGTGTAAGTCCTGGAAACAAGCCACCATTTTTTCAGACTCATCTGCAGGTATCCGTAAAACAGCTGTCTGACTATCTCGCTCTCTCCAACGATCCATCTTTTCATTATACTTAGAAATTCGATTCGTTACATATTCAAGAGATGGCACAAACCGTTCAACCTGCCGATCTGCCATAACGGACTGTTCAACAGGCTGAACAGGGTGACGAAGAAGGTCCGTTTCCTGGATCGGCACCGAAGAATTTGCCACATCTCCACTTCCCTTCGAATCAGCAAACTGCCCCGCAGAACCAGACCGATCCTGCTCAGATCTAACCGGAGCAGCAGGGTCAATTATTCTTTTTTTTGTATAAAGACAACCACTCATCATCATTGAGCAGAAAGCAATCAACAAAACAGTTTTTAATAGTTTCATATTCATAATATATCTATATGTTTTTGTTAGAAAAATAACAATCAGAAGGAAAGAATCCCTCCCAGAATACAGCCATGACTCTAAATTCACACAAATAGTTTTCTTCTCAGGAGGACCATCACCTGAGGATGCAAAAATATATCATACCAATGGAATAGTGTAATCACCAATTGCTAGTATAAGAAACGGCAACGAAACCGTCAAACTTACAATGTTCCTTCATCTCGGTTCCTAGAAGTCCACTGCTGCCGGAGACTCGCTATTACTCCAGTAAGGCTTGAATTGCCTGGCGGGTACAAATCTTCCTGTATCATCCAACTCACCAAAGGTCATTATTGAAGGAATCGAACGATTCTTTACGTCCACCTCCGTGACATGAGAGGGCAAAATACCACCAAGCTCATCCTGAACCGCCAGATTCAACTGGCCCAATGGCTTCCGTTGTAAAGTAAGGCCAGAAAATGAAATATCCACAGCATCGAGCTTTTGCACATACCCTTTTTCCTTCAGCAAGGTATGCACCAAATCAGTCCATGTGGGCAATGCTCCCTCAGAGCCGGTAATCCTGGTTGAAGAACGCCGCATATCTTCATTGTCATCAAAACCTACATAAACCCCAATTGCGTATCCACCTTGAGCCACAAGCCCTTCACCTTGAGAAGCCACACCGGGAAGATAGCCGAAGAATGATGCATTGGTATAATTATTGGCCGTCCCTGTTTTTCCCAAAAGCGGAATCGCCAGATCAAAACCTGCAAATTTCTCAGAGGCTTCTTCATCTATTTCTGCCAGCCTGACATTTTTATCTGCATAGCGACCTGTGCCAAACTTTACAATATTTTCAAGAATATGACCAACAACCAGAGATGTCTCGGGCGCCACAAGCCGAGTACGTTTACGCTTGGGTTGATAAAGCACTTCACCTTCGTCAGATTCAATACGATCAATGATCGAAAGCAAATTCCGGGAATCATCCCCCTGCCCCTCACTCAAGACCACCTCTCCAGTCACCATTCCCTCATACATCCGTACAAATTCAAGAAGGGTCACAACATTAGAGCCAAGTGGAAAGGACAGGACAGGATCCAGTTGACTTTTGATTCCAAATTCCCGAGCCAGATTAATCAAATAACGCAATCCAACCAACAATCTAAAATCTTTTACAGCAGACAATACTTCAATATCATATGGCGGCAAAGCAGTTAAACGTTGGAATTCAAGATCCACCTGCTTACGAACCATGCTTATCGCAGCAGAAGACACAGTGGAATCGAGAAAAACCTGAGACCAGAATTTATCACGACCGGCACTGTCCTGTTGAAATAAATAATCTCGCAGCTGGTTCACATTTGCCATCTGCAGGGCTCCGCTTCGCCCGGCCTTTGTAAATATGTATCGATCACGAATCGGATCATAATACAGTGAAGCTCTGCCTGAATTTCCAGAGGAAACAAAAAGAGCTGAGGAGTTCCAGGGGTCTTCCATCTCTCGACGATATGAATCCAATTCCTGCTGCAATGCAACAAGGGCAAGATAGTTCTGACCTGCAAGAAGAGATTTCCGCAAAGAGAGTTCCTGTCTCTCCGATGCCGACACCCCTTTTTTTTGTAACTGTGCCTCAAGGCTCGATGCAAAACTAACATCTGACAAGCCATAAGGCAGATTTTTCATGACAGTATATTCCGGCAGACGATTTTCAAAGATAAAATCCGTTTCCAGAGCAGCCACGGCCTGTTCAAACGCCGCAGTTTCAAGCACGGCACGATTAATGATAATACCATGTCGATCCCTGATCCTGGCTGCATAATTCTCATAAGGTTCTATCTCACCAGAAAGATTTTTAGGAGTCAAACCAACCTGGGTCGCAACCTCTTGAAACTGTTTCATACTTAGATGGTCACATAGATGATAAAGCAACCAGACAGATGCAAGATTTTCCGAATGCACACCCGCCCAGCTCATCGATACTTGGCCATTTTCGCTTTTATGATCAGGTCTCGGGAAATAAGGTTGCCTCTGAAAGACGAAGACACCCCTTTTGTTGTTGAGCAGATCCGTCGCATTCCATCCAAGCTGCAGAGCCGCAGTATAAACAAAAGGTTTAAAGGCTGACCCCATGGTACGCTTGGCATAAATGGCCCGATTAAAAAATCGATTTTCCACTCCCCCTGCCATGGCCTTAATAAGCCCGTTCTGCATAATCAACGCACCGCCTTGAATTTTTGGAAACTTTTCCAATTCCAAGTCCACTGAGCCATCAGGGGCGATCTCCCGGATACTGACCCAGGCTCGATCACCTTCACGCAATTCAGACAACAGCATGGGCAGATCCTTTACACCAGCCTCATTCCAACGACCTTGCTTCCATTTCATTTGAGCAACAAGCATGCCCATAAGACCTTGTTCCCGGATTACTCCAGTTCCCAGATTTCTTCCTAAATCGACCTCGATATGTACTGAAGGTTTCCCTTTTTCCGCAGTTCTCGTAATTTTTGTGAGGGTACCAAACAGAAATGCCTGTTTTTTCAGTACCAAATCTCCTGCATAATCAGTTGCCTGCAATTCTTTCTGCACTTCTTCCCGACGATAGCCACGCAACCGGACATCCAGGCGAGAGAGCTCCTGTCGCAACGCATAGAGTGCCTGCCTCTGTAGGGCCTCATCAACAGTTGTGATTACCCGCAACCCCGAAGTGGCAAGATTATCAATGCCCTGAGCTTTTAATGCTTCAAGGACTTCCGGCGTTGAAACAGCATCAGTCACCATTTCCATCACATAATCCTGGGCATAACCAATTGTTCCTCGATGAAACACGAGTGCGGTCTTGATTACTTCACGAAATTGCGAATCTGTAATTTTTCCTGATTCGCGCATTTTTTCTAGGACATACCGAACCCGGACATTAGCGTTTTCTTGAGCTGCCTTCACGGCCTCATCAGTTTTTTTAATGAACGGGTTATAATAGTTCGGCTTTTTTACACTCCCAGCAATAAAGGCACATTCAAGCAGGGACAATTCCTCTACCGGTTTATTAAAATAATAGCGCGCAGCAACACCAAGGCCGTGCCCATTACCACTGACATAAAACTGATTTGCGTAGAACTCAAAAATTTTTTCTTTTGAATAATAATATTCCAATCGAAGAGCAAAGAGCAGTTCCTTTATTTTAGCCTGATATGATCGCCCGCTCCGCTTAAAAAGGTTTTTTGCTGTCTGCTGTGTAAGAGTACTTCCCCCCTGCACGACCCTCCCCATCTGATAATTCTTGATAGCAGCCCTGATAATTCCTAGCGGATCAAAGCCATAATGGGAAAAAAATTGATCATCTTCGGAAGCTACCAGAGCATTTACAAAATTCTTAGGAATCTGTTCATACGTCACATATTGTCGATGAGCCTCATCAAAAAAAACCCCCAGTCTTATTTTACCATCATTAAAATAAACAGGGGTTTCCTTACCCAAAATACTCTGAATATTAGCCGGATCAATCTCATCTCCAGGATGAAGAACAACAAACCAGTAAAAGCCCCCACCAATCCCTAGGCCCACTAATACAATTAATAAAATTAACAGATAAAATAGTTTTCTAAACATAACAAAATCAGTCGATTATTTCCGTTTTCATTATTTAACATTTTCCATAAAAATGACACAAATGGGATCAAAAGCACAATATGTCTTCAAGTCAACCATCTTTTCCATTATTTGTCTTATTTTTCTTGCAATTCAAAAGCACTTAGAGTTTAAATAATCAACTTTATTTTGGGTGCAAATGTACTTTGTTACTCGTCAGAGTACAATAACGTTTTATTTTTCATCTGATTTGCATGCGCCCAATACATCTAAAATTTCCTACTACTTCATAGAATCCTTATGACTCAGCACTTTATCCGTTGTTTGAGCATATGCACTCTGCTCTTGCCGACTCTGTTCTTTTCTGCCTGCGCCGACGGACAACATGCTGCCGACCTGCGTCTCTCCAATGACCAGGAAGCCATTAGTATTGCTCCGGCCGATGCAGAAGATCCCGAGAAAGAGCTTAGCGCAGAGGTTGAAGCTCTTCGTCGTGCCGGTTCCTGGAGTATGGGCAAAAATGTTTCTCAAAATAAAAACCTGCCACCTGATAGCACCTGCTCAGATTTTCCCATTATTATTAATAATCAAGTTCAAGCATACCTTGATCTTTTTCAGAATCAACAGAAAAAAAGTTTCGGGATCTGGCTAAGCCGTTCAGGGAAATATCTTCCTTTGATGCAGAGAGAGCTCAAAGAAGCAGGACTACCCGAGGATCTTGCTTATCTGGCAATGATTGAAAGTGGTTATAACCAAAAAGCTTATTCAAAATCTCATGCATCAGGCCTGTGGCAATTTATTCCGGGAACAGGTGCTCAATATAATCTGACAATGAATAAATATATTGATGAGCGTCGTGATGCAGAAAAATCCACCCAAGCAGCGGTTAAATTCCTCTCCAATCTTTATGACCAATTTGGCGACTGGCATCTTGCTGTTGCGGCTTATAATGCTGGTCCAGGAAAAATCAGCAAAGGCATGGAGCGATATGATGTAACTGACTTCTGGTCTCTGGCCGAGTATGATTATCTTGCCATGGAGACCAAACGGTATGTACCAAAACTTATTGCTTCAATAATAATTGCCAAGAATCCCGAACAATATGGATTTGCTGATATCCAACTCGAAGAACCTTACTCATATGACACCCTTGAGGTCGGCCCCGGCCTTACCCTAGATGCGGTAGCTATGATCAGTAACTGTGACAGAAAGACTATTGATCGTCTTAATCAGGAGCTATCATCTGACAGAACCCCTCTAAATCAAAGCTCCTACCCTATTAAAATCCCCGCTGGTTCTAAAAATTTAGCAAGCAAGAACCTTCCCCGACTGCACCGCATTGCCACCACTGACTATAAAACTCACATTCTCCGGAAGGGAGAATCTCTTTCCCAGGTGTGCAGTCGTTATGATATCAATAAAACGACGTTGCTGAAGGTTAATAATTTACGCAACAAAAAGCTTGTATCCGGCCAACGATTGCGAATTCCATATCAAACCGTTCGTTACCAACTTTTGCCAGAAGGCAGCAACCAAGCTATTGCGGCAGCAACCCACGACAACCTTATCCTGCACCGGATTCAAAAGGGTGAATCTATTTCACAAATCGCTCGTAAATACAAGGTACCGGCAGAGCTGATCGTTTCTTGGAATGATCTTCCATCCAGCCACAATATTCGGGCAGGACAACAGCTTTCACTCTACATTGATCAGAAAAACAAAACCTTTCAGCCTGCAAAAGCAGATACAGATATTGCCTCTAACTTCTCGAAAGAAGATAATGTCATTATCTTGGCCACCCAAGCAAAGAGAACTCCAACAGATGCCATCGCCGACAACGCTACGGTAACCATTAACAACACTCAAACAGCAAAAAAGTCCCAGTATAGCTGGTATAATGTGCAAGATGGTGATACCCTCTGGACTATTGCGAAAGTATTCAACCTTTCGCCTCTACAAATAAAAAAATGGAACAATCTTCAATCAAACATGATTCATCCAGGAAAACGGCTCAAAATTAAAGATGTGTAACCTCAGATTGTAGTTTACGATAACTGGACATAATTACTATTAAACTTATTTTTTTATATTTTTATATCCCTGATCCTACAAGTTCCCGCACTTATCTTATTCCAAACAATATTTTTTTAGCAATTCTCCTGACAGACTCTTTACAATTCACCCATTCATTGCCATTTTATTAAAAAAATGACAAATGCCCCTCCTGTTAAAGGTTATTTTCCTAAACACGTGGCTACTAATGAGTTTTACACATTCAGATTCCCTCTTTCAAGCAATCAATAGTTAACTAATTAACGTTTCCAGTTTGACATACGGCTCTCTTTCTTTTCCCCTCATCTCTCAACTGCAGGTCTTTTTTGTTTATGTCGCAAACACACTTCCCATCAAAAGATTATCAAGATGTCCATGTTATCCACTATAACAATCGGACGATCCTGCTAGTGGGTACAGCCCATATCTCCCAGGAATCTGTTGCCCTGGTACAAGAGGTTATTCAACAGGAACAACCTGACGGTGTTTGTATAGAACTTGACGAAAAACGCTACCAGGCTCTTACCGAGAAAAAAAGGTGGCAGGCGCTGGATTTAAAACAGATCATCAAGGACAAACAACTCTCAACCCTGATGATCAATCTCCTGATGGCGTCCTACCAGAAAAAGCTGGGGAAACAACTGGGGGTTAAACCAGGGGCAGAATTACTCGCTGCTGCGCGATTTGCCACAGAAGAAAATATCCCCATTGCCTTATGTGACCGCGATGTTCGCATCACTCTTCGCCGGGCCTGGAAATCAACGTCATTCTTTAAAAAAGGTTATTTATTGACCACTCTCTTTGCCAGCCTCTTTGACAAAACTGAGATCAGTGAAGAAAAACTTGCAGAACTGAAACAAAAAGATGTCCTTTCAGAACTGATGGGAGAAATGGGGGAGATCCTGCCAAATGTGAAGAAGGTGCTTATTGACGAACGAGACATCTATCTCTCTGAAAAAATAAAAGCAACAACCGGAAATCGCCTTGTTGCTGTTGTAGGAGCAGGTCATGTGCAAGGGATTCAGAAACTGTTTCCCATTGATAACAGTAAAATGCTTGAGGAGATCACTACCATCCCTCCCATATCAAAAGGCTGGAAAATCGCTGGTTGGTCCTTCCCTCTGCTTATTATCGGCTCCATTATCACAATTGGCCTACAAAAAGGAGGTGCAGATGCTGGTTCCAACCTCCTTTACTGGATTCTAGCCAATGGTATTCCATCTGCAATTGGCGGCATACTGGCCCTTGCTCATCCGCTTACTATCATAAGCGCCTTTGTCGCAGCACCGCTTACCAGCCTGACACCAGTAATAGGGGCGGGCTATGTGGCGGCCTTTATCCAGGTTATGATGGCTCCTCCCTTGGTAAGGGAATTTGAAACAGTAGGAGACGATATGGGAACCATATTCGGATGGTGGAAGAACAAATTACTTCGGGTATTTCTCGTCTTCATCCTTACGGGTCTTGGATCTTCCATGGGAACCTATATCGGTGGATATGAAATTATAAAAAACCTGATTCACTAATACACTTTATTTAAGGATAAAAAAGAACATGACGAATAAAGAAGATAAAACAACTTTTACACTAACCGGTAAACAGAAAAAATTTCTCAAAGGACTTGGACACCATCTTTCACCTCTGGTTTCCATAGGGAAGGAAGGAATGACAGAAAATGTACTCAAGGCAACCAGACAGGAACTCTTCATCCGGGAGTTGATCAAGGTCAAAATCGGCAACAACAGCAGTATAAACAAACAAGAGGCAGCAGATTTCTTACCCACAGCGACTGAAAGTGCCCTGGTGCAGCTTATCGGTAAGACCCTACTCCTTTACAAGGAGAACCCTACCATAGATAAAGAACATCGGATCATCCTCCCGCACTGATCATTTGTAAAAATCCAATTTCACAAATGATTCTGACACTTTATTATTGGAAACTATTCCTGGAAACTATTCGAACACAATTTTACTAAATTTTACCAAATACTGCTCTCATACAGAAAGGAGTAAAGAGTTATCACTTCTTCAGTAACATCAGTTCCGTTGCCAAACTCTGCGATGCAACCTTGAGCTGGAGTGGATGACTTCTAACTGCTTTCCTGGCAGCTATCATAGCCAGATCCGGATGATTATTTGTTGCACTGAGATGAGCCAGGATGACATATTGTAATTGATCATGGAGCAGAGATTGTAGAAATTCTGCTCCTTCCTCATTGGCCAGATGTCCATGGTCTGAACGGACACGCTGCTGTAAGGCAAATGAATAAGGCCCATCTTTCAACATCTGGGGATCATGATTAAATTCCAGAATCAGACCATTACATCCCATAAGCCTCTGCCTTAAAAGAGCTGAAACCTTGCCAGTATCAGTACAATAGGCAAGGGTCACCTTGCCGTTACCAATCACAAACCCTACCGGATCTGCCGCATCATGGGAAACAGAGAAACTCCTTATCTGCAGATCCTGCATCTGAAGGACCTCCCCCGTTGTAAACTCAGAATGCTTGAACAGTTTTCCCATGAGCTTCTCGCCACCGTTGACGGTACCATAATTTCCATAAACAGGGATATTACAACGTCTGGAAAGAATGCCCACGCCTTGGATATGATCATGATGCTCATGCGTCACAAACAGGGCATCAAGATCTTCAACCTTGCGTCCAATGGAGTGGAGCCTGGCGGCAATTTCTTTACCGGAAAAACCGGCATCAATGAGAATTGCTGTTGATCCTGACTCTATATAGACACTGTTCCCCTTACTGCCGCTGCCCAGCACGGAAAAATTCATAATCTATTTTCCCGTGTGTCCAAAACCGCCATCAGCCCGGCTGGTAGTATCGAGCTTATCCACCACCTCAAATTGTAAACGAAGCACCGGTGCTAACACAAGCTGGGCGATACGATCGCCGCGATGTACAATAAAGGGTTCCTGTCCCAAATTAATAAGGCCAATGCGAACCTCTCCGCGATAATCAGCGTCAATGGTACCTGGACTATTAACCACTGTCACTCCATGTCGGATCGCCATGCCGCTGCGTGGCCTTACCTGAAGTTCATATCCTTCAGGGATCGCAACCGAGAAACCTGAAGGCAGAAGATCAATCCGGCCAGGATTCAAAACCACAGGCGCATGCACGGCTGCCGACACATCCAGACCTGCAGCCAGGGCTGAATGATAGCGAGGTAATTCAAGGTCACGATTCTGTTCCGGATCAATCCAGCAGAACTTTACAGTCATCTTCTCCATCTAAGCACCTAGCCTCCTATATTTTCACATAAAAAAAGGTCGTCTCAATGAGAAACGACCTTTTTGGTACAACAATGGTAAGAGTTAAGAATGTTACATCAATGCCTTGCGACTCAAACGGATGCGACCACGATTGTCAACTTCCAAGACCTTGACCTCAATCTCATCTCCTTCGTTAACCACATCAGTCACCTTCTCAACACGTTTGGTATCGAGCTCTGAGATATGAACCAGACCATCTGTGCCTGGCATAATCTCAACAAAAGCACCAAAATCCTTAATAGTCTTAACAATTCCCTTATAGACAGCACCAACCTCCACCTCGGCGGTAATCTGTTTAACACGCTCAACAAGAGCATTGGCATTAGCGGTGTTATTACAGAACATCTTCACCATGCCGGAATCATCCACATCAATTTTGGCATCGAATTCTGCAGCGAGTGCCTTAATGACCTTGCCGCCGGATCCAATAATGTCACGGATTTTATCTGGATTGATCTTATGGGTATAGTATTTGGGCGCGTACTCGGATACATCTTTGCGAGACTGAGAGATAGCTTTCGCCATTTCACCCAGAATGTGCATCCGTCCTTCCTTGGCCTGAGCCAAAGCCCTCCCCATGATATCTCGATCAACTCCGGCAATCTTGATATCCATCTGTAGCGAGGTAACACCATCTTCCGTACCAACAACCTTAAAATCCATATCACCAAGATGATCTTCGTCCCCTAGGATATCAGAAAGGATAATAATGTTATCCCCTTCTTTGATCAGGCCCATAGCAATGCCGGAAACAGGCTTTTTAATGGGTATTCCCGCATCCATCATAGCCATACTGCCACCGCACACAGTGGCCATGGATGACGAACCGTTGGACTCCAATACCTCCGAAACCACACGAATTGAGTAGGGAAACTCTTCTTCAGTTGGAAGAACAGCGCTCAGTCCACGCATAGCCAAGGTTCCATGTCCGATATCACGCCGGGAAGGACCAGACATTCTTCGGGCCTCGCCTACTGAGTAAGGAGGGAAATTGTAGTGCAGCATAAAACGTTTTGACAACTCGCCTTCCAGGGTTTCAACCCGCTGCTGATCCCGCTCGCTGCCCAAGGTAGCAGAGACCAGAGCTTGGGTCTCTCCACGGGTAAAAAGAGAAGAACCATGAGCTCTTGGCAGATAAGAGGTTTCACAACTAATGGTTCGCACTTGATTATAGGCACGACCATCAAGCCTGGTTCCCTCTACTATTTGAGAACGCATAATATTTTTTTTGTAAAGAGACAACAAATTACCGATCTCTTTAGCACGAGTTCCATCTTCATTCAATTCAGCCACAACAGCAGCTTTCAATTGATCATAGAGACGACCACGCTCCATTTTATCAGCAGTAGAGATAACCGCCTGCATCCCTGCCTCAGCAACCGCTCTGACTCGTGCCATCAACTCTTCATCTATCTGTGGAGGCTCTACAATACGTTTAGCTCGGCCATTCGCTTCACGTAACTGATCCTGCACATCAAAAAGTGGCTGTACCTGCTCATGAGCAAAAAAGATAGCTGCCAGGATCTCATCCTCATTCAGAGAATCAGCCTTCCCTTCTACCATGACAACAGCCTTACGGGTACAGGCAACAATGATATCCATACGTGAGGTTTTCAGCTCTGTTTTGGTGGGATTCAATACATAATTCCCATCAACATATCCAACCCTTGCCCCGACTACCGGGCCACCAAACGGGATATCAGATAAGGTAAGTGCACAAGACGCGCCAATCAGGGCCAAAACATCTGGATCATTCTCCTGATCAGCAGAAAGAACAGTGGCAATCACCTGAGTTTCAGAAAAATATCCATCAGCAAAGAGAGGTCGTAAGGGACGATCTATAATACGGCAGGTAAGGACTTCCTGATCACTGGGACGACCGATTTCTCTCCGGAAATAGTTACCGGGAATCCGGCCGACGGAAGCCATTTTTTCCTGATATTCGATGGTTAGCGGTAAGAAACCAAGTTCTGGCTTGCTTTCTTTATCGGCAACTGCTGTCACCAGTACCATGGTTTCACCGCACTGAATAACGACTGATCCAGAGGCTTGCTTCGCAAGCTTACCTGTTTCAATGGACAGCGTCTTCCCACCTATTACAACTTCTACTTTCTTATACATACACTCTCCAACTGTGCAAACACAGCAGCTTTTTTAGTACGCACAGCGCACCCTGCATCCTGGATTCCAGCGAGCATAGACTCTTTAGCCCAAGCACACCCCAAGAAGCGCACACTTGTGATGCGAAAAACCCAGAACTTAAAACTTACGAGTATGCAGGACTATCTACAGTCATTGCACACTCTTTCAGTTACACCTTGTTATTTTCTGATACCAAGCTCAGCAATAACAGATTTATATTTATTCACATCTTTCTTTTTCAGATAATCAAGCAGACTTCTTCGCTGACCAACCAGTTTCAAAAGCCCCTGACGGGAATGATGATCCTTGCTGTGAATCTTGAAATGCTCGGTCAGATAGAGGATCCGATCAGAAAGAAGAGCAATCTGGACCTCTGATGAACCAGTATCGGTGGGATGGACCTTAAACTTCTCAATAATTTCATTTTTTCTTACTGCTGACTGTGCCAAAACGGGCCTCCTCTTACTTTTTTTATATAAAGATTGTTTTTCCCTTAAGTTAAGGGGCCGCTTTTCCTTGCAAAACAACACGCCTCAGGAAAAGCGAAAAATATTAATTTGTGTACCACTCCTCTCTAACAACACGTACCACTTCTTACACTTATTACAACAGATTAGCAAGATCGTCAACAGATAGGGCCTTGGCCAATAAGCGTTGACGAGCATCTGGAAAAAGCAGTTCAGCCCCAGGAAAACTATCATCCAGGGTAAAACAACCACTTTTTATCCTGCGTAACTGCGTGAGATAGGCACCACAACCTAGACTCCTGCCAATATCTGCAGCCAGACTTCGAATATATGTTCCCTTACTACACACAACCCGCACAGGAAGCTCGACCTTCTCGCCGGCTGGCAGGTCATGGCCGCCATCCGTCCTTTCCAGAGTTTCAATGAAAACAGGACGAGGGGCTTTTACAATGCTGATCCCCTGACGGGCATAATGATAAAGCGGCTTACCCAGATGTTTCAGGGCTGAATAGATCGGCGGGACCTGAAGTTGTTCCCCTCGGAACGAGGAGAGACATTCCTCAATCTGTTCTGCCCGGAGAGGGCCAACAGGATGCCGACTTACCACCGCTCCCTCAGGATCAAAGGTCTCCGTTTCAACTCCAAGACAGAGGGTAGCCAGATATTCTTTCTTCCCATCCATCATTGCTGAAATCATCCGGGTTGCAGGTCGACCGACGCAGACAACAAGCAAACCGGTCGCAAAGGGATCCAGCGTTCCTGCATGACCAACTTTTTTAATCCCCAGCGCACGCCTAACCCCACTCACCATCTTAAAAGAAGTAGGGCCAGCAGGCTTATCTATGACAAAAATACCAGCCTCAAAAGCTTTTTCCACGTCTACTGCTACTTCTTCCACAAAATCAAAAGATGATTTCACACCAGAGCCTTGCTCAAGGCATCTAAAACCAATTGCTGTACCTGTTTCACACCCTTCCCGGAGAAACGGAAACCAGCGGCATTCCGATGCCCCCCCCCACCAAAGAGTGCAGCAACCTCAGCAACATCACATCCACCCTTGGCGCGTAAACTGACTGCCACCCCACCTTTTTCAGTCTCTTTGAGGAAGACAGCAACTTTCACCGAACGCAAGGCTCGAGGATAGTTAATAAAACCCTCTACGTCCCCAACATCAGCACCACAATCCTCAAACATCTTGTTGGTTACTGTTATAAAGGCAAGCTGATCAGACTCAAAGAGCTCCAAGGTTGACAGCACATGTTCCATGAGGCGCAGGCGCTGTAAAGTGAAGTTGTCATACACATGGCCTGCGACCTCCTCGGGATGGACCCCGCAAGACACCAGATCAGCTGCTATCCGCAATGTTCTTGGGCTGGTATTCTCATAGCGAAAAGAACCAGTATCCGTAGAGATTGCCACATAAATATTAAAGGCAGCTACATAGGAAAGCTCTGCGCCCAACTCAATCGCCAGCTCATAAACCATCTCTCCGGTAGAGGAGCGGCTGGAGTCAAGCCAACGAAAATTACCAAATTCACGGTGGCCATGATGATGATCAATCACCAGAAACGGATGAAGATTAAGCAACTCTTTTTTTTCCCGTCCAAGACGGTCACAATCTCCACAATCCAACGAGATCGCAGCCACATTACCATTGGCTGCGGCCACAAAACTCTGTAAGGCAACAAGGTCCGTTTGCGCAAGAGTACAACCAGGTAAAAAATCATAAAGATGGGACACCGGCTCTTCAAGGTAGCGAAAAACCTTTTTCCCTAATCCCTCTAAGATCTCAGCCAACGCAAAGAGTGAGCCCAAGGCATCACCATCAGGATGAAGGTGGGTCATCAGAACGAAATTATCAACCCCTTGAATAATCTTACTGATCTCGTCAGGAACTACTTTCATCATCACCACCTCTTTCATTGGCAATTTCTTGAAGGAGTTTTTCTATTGCTACCACCTTCTCAACCTGCTGATCATAGACAAATTGTAACTCAGGCGTATAACGCATATTAATGACTTTGGCCAGATGACTCCTCATGAATCCTTTTGCTCTTTGCAATCCCTCTTTTGCACTCACTTGCTGTTGCTTGTCTCCCGGAACTGTAAAAAAAATCCGGGCATATTTCAGATCATCGGCCAATTCAACCCGAGAGATACCTACTTCTGCAAGCTTTGGATCACAGGCCTTTGTCAGAAGGAGCATGGACAGTTCATTACGGATAGCCTCTGCTACCCGGACAGACCTTTTTTGCTCACTCTTCGGCCCCAGGCCAACAGACTTTAATGTCTCTTTAGGATCCCACATATGAATTCAGCGAAAGAATAAAACAGGTATTAAGTCTGTAGCCGGCGCCTGTTCATTTACAGACTTCAGCCGAACAGCTACGACCTCTGTTTAACCTTCCAGAGTTGCCTCCACTTCATTCATGATAAAGGCTTCGAGAATATCTCCGACAAGAAGGTCATTATAATTATCAATGCCGATACCACATTCATATCCGGTAAGGACTTCTTTGACATCATCTTTGACTCTACGCAAAGAACCAATCTTACCGGTGTAAAGGACCACTCCTTCACGGATAACCCTGACCGAGGCCTTACGGGTAATCTTCCCATCAATGACGGAACAACCAGCAATAGTGCCAATTTTGGGGACATGAAAAAGCTGTCGAACTTCGGCATTACCAATCACTTCCTCAACAAAGGTGGGTTCCAGCATCCCGACCATGGCCTTCCTTATATCATCCAAGGCATGATAGATAACATCATATGAACGGACATCCACATGTTCCTTGATGCTTAGCTCCTTAACTTTGGTCGTTGGCCGTACATTAAATCCGATAATAATGGCATCAGAGGCAGAAGCAAGGAGGATATCAGATTCGGTGATCGTCCCGGTTCCTTCATGCAGAATACGCACCTTCACCGCATCAGTAGAAAGTTTTTCTGCGGCTGAGCAGAAGGCCTCAAGCGTTCCCTGGACATCAGCACGAAGGACAACCCGTAGTTCCTGGGTTTCTTCTTCATTCATCTTCTCAAACAATCTATCCAAAGAGACCTTGGACCCGGAAGCAAGTTCAAGCTCACGAGCCTTCAAAATACGAGCCTGACTGACACTTCTGGCCATTTTTTCATCGGTGACCACTATAAACTCATCACCCGCCTGCGGAACACCGGTCAGCCCCTGGACCTCAACGGGAATTGATGGGCCGGCTTCATCAAGAGGCTTGTTTTTGTCGTTGATCAAGGCACGCACCTTGCCACTGAACTGACCAACCACAAAATAATCACCAGCCCTCAGAGTTCCTTCCTGCACCAGAATCGTAGCCACCGGTCCACGGCCTTTATCAAGCTTGGCCTCAATAACTCGTCCTCTGGCCTTCCTGGTGGCATCGGCCTTTAATTCCAGTATTTCAGCCATCAGTTGAATGGATTCCAGCAGACTATCAATACCGATATTTTTCTTTGCCGAGGTCTCACAGTATATTGTCTGTCCACCCCACTCTTCAGGGGCAAGACCCAGATCAGACAACTCCCGTTTTACCCGATCCGGATCGGCATTTTCCTTGTCAATCTTATTTACTGCAACAAGAATTGGAACTCCCGCTGCCTGGGCGTGACGAATAGCTTCTCTCGTCTGATCCATAACCCCATCGTCAGCCGCGACAACAAGAACAACCAGATCGGTGATCTGAGCACCACGAGAGCGCATCTCGGTAAAAGCGGCATGGCCTGGGGTATCGACAAAGGTCACATCACCAGAGCTGGAGGTTACATGGTATGCACCAATATGCTGAGTAATACCACCAGCCTCTCCATCAGCCACATCCGTTTTTCTGATAGCATCCAGAATCGAAGTTTTTCCGTGATCAACATGCCCCATAACTGTGACTACTGGAGAACGCGGCAGCAATTCTCCACCGCCTTCCTGCTCATTAAGCTGCAGGACACCAATCTCTTCGGTAATTCCCTGTTCAACCTCATAGCCGAAATCCGCACCGATAAGGGTCGCGGTATCGACATCAAGGGCCTGATTCAAGGTAGCCATAACCCCGAATCCCATTAATTTAGCAATGATCTCACTGGACTTGACACCCATACGATGAGCAAGGTCCGCGACACTGATCGTTTCCAGCACCTTTATCCGTTTTTTGATGGCCTTCATCTCAACGGCAGGCTGAATCACTTTTCTCTCGACCCGGCCTCTCGATCGTTTTCCCCGCTTACCAGAGACGTTGCTGTACTCATCACCAAAACGGGTAACCTGAACCTTGCCCCTTCCTTTCTGACCGAACTTATCAGCCTTCCAGGCGCCTTTCTTTTGTTCGGCATCCTCCACCTCAGCGCCACGTTTTCCTTTTTTCTTGCCTTTACTGACTTCACCCAGAGGGGCTACACCCACTGGAGGCTTCGGTGCAGAAGGCTGTGGTCTATACCCTCCTCCTGCGGCAGGACGCTCCGCTGGTCGTTCAGTTCTTTTTCTTGGTCTTTCCACAACCTGGGGCTTTTCTTCAACCGGAATTTCAATACTCCCAACGACACGGGCCAGTCCTTTTCTAGAAGCCGGCTCAGGTTCTTCAGGTATCACAGTTTTTTGCTCATGCCTGACCGGAGCAACTTTTAACTCTTTTTTCTGATCCTGGCTCTGTTCTTTGAAATCTACAGCTACAGGAGCAACCGGTTCTTGTAAGTCTTTATCGGGCTCTGCCTCCTGGATTTCTTCAGGCACCGCTTGCTGGTCAGCTGCCTGAGCCTGAACCTTTTCTTCTTCCGGAGCTGCTCCCTCTACAACAGGCGCCTCCTCAACTGCTTCAGCCTCGGGCACCACAGCTGGCCGGCGACGAATGACCGTTGTCCGGCGAACCACAGCAGGAGTCTCTTCAGCTGCACTCTTCTTGTCGCCACCTTCAGCCTTAGAGCTTTGCAACACTGTAGTCCGGATTTTATCGGCTATGTCATCTTCAACTGTTGAGCTGGCTCCTTTAATTTCATAACCCTGTTCATGCAGTTTCTCAATTAACATTTTGCTGCTCATGCCCGCTTCTTTGGCCAGCTCATAAATCCTTACCTTGCTCATCCCTTACTCCCGTCTATCCTTGCTACAGTGTTTTTTCACTCACTCAACTTTTGAGAGCCAAAGGATCCCTTTCCACCTTCAAGGCCCTTTTCCATCTTTTTTGCTGACTCAAAAAAACTTCCTGACATCTCTCATCCTGACAACAATATGCCCCTCTTCCCGCCTGGACTTTATGCACATCTAAAAACGGTTTATCCTTTCTCAGGACAAAACGATCCAAGCTTGCCTTAAAATCCTTTATCCTGCAGACACAACAGGTACGGACAGACCGACAGTGACTGGCCTTAGTCCTGCTCACCGGGCTCATCCATATTTGCATCGGCCACATCTTCAGGAGCACCATCCACCTCCTGATCTTTACCCGCATCTTCTTCCTGCTCGGCCCCTTGGGCTGCCTCGTCAACGGTCTCGGGAACGGCCCTTGTCTTCGCGATGGGCGCATCAGGATCCATGCCCAGACTCTTCCGTGCAGCCTGAATAAGATAAACGGCCTGTTCTTCGCCAATAGCCCGCAACACAGTCAAATCTTCAATGGCAGCCTCAGCAAGCATGGCAGTTGACCGAATATCTCTGGAAAACAGCTGGTCAGCCAAGGCCTCTTCCACGCCATCAATTGCCAGCAATGACTGATATCCAGGGTCTTCAAGATTTGCATACCGCTGTTCACTTTTCACATCAATCCGCCAGCCAAGAAGTTTGGCGGCAAGACGTACATTCTGACCCTGACGGCCGATGGCCAGTGAGAGCTGATCATTAGGCACAATCACCAGAAGTGATTTAGCATCTTCATCAACCATTACCATGCTCACTTGGGCAGGGGCGAGTGCATTATAGGCATACTTAGCTGTATCAGGGCTCCAGGGGACGATATCAACCCTCTCCCCCTGCAATTCCTGGACGACATTCTGAACACGCGAACCTTTCATACCCACACAGGCGCCTACAGGATCAACATCGGATTCCGTGGAACTGACTGCGATCTTGGCCCTGAATCCGGGATCACGACTGACCCCCATGATCTTCACGATCCCTTCTGCAATCTCCGGGACTTCCATCTCAAACAATTTAGCAAGAAAATCATCATGTGTCCGGGACAACAGGAGCTGTGCGTCCTTGGAACCTCTCCTGACATCAACCAGATAAGCCCTGACCCGATCGCCCTGTTTGAATGATCTTTTGGGAATCTGCTGATCTTTGGGCAGGATGGCATCAGTGCGGCCGAGGTTGACAATCATATTACCCCGCTCGAAGCGCTGTACTATGCCGCTGACCACTTCTCCGATACGATCTTTAAACATCTCATAGATCACATCACGCTCAGCGTCCTTCATCTTATGGATGATCACCTGCTTTGCAGACTGGGCGGCGATCCTGCCCAAATCGGCAATATTATCCATCTTTTCGCCAAGCTCATCATTCAACCGCACCTCAGGATCAAGCGCTTGAGCTTCCGCTAGAGCGATTTCAGTCTGTTCATCCGTCACCTTTTCAACAACAGTACGAAATTGAAAGACCTCAACCTCGCCATACTCTTCATTATATCGAACCTCGATATCCCGCCTGCTCCCCAATTTTTTCCTGGCGGCAGATTGAACAGCCTCTTCTATAGCCTCAATCAACAGTTTTCTATCAAAGCCACGGTCCCTGCTGATCTGGTCGATTATGCGTTTCAAATCCGATAGCATTCTCTTTCCCCATCTTTAAAACTGACAGACCCTCTTTCCAGAAAAGTCATTCTATTCCTACAGAGCTTGCGTCCCACAGGGGCACAGCCCACAATTCTTTTTTTCAAAGTGACAGACGAGCCTTACGAATCTGGTCAAAGGCAACCTGACACTTGGTCCCATCCTCTAAAACCAGCTCAATTGTTTCACCTTCGGCCTGGCTGATCACACCAATCAGGACGCGCTGGTTTTCGACATCTTCACGTAACTTTACTTTTGCCTTCTTTCCAAGGTAACGCTGAAAATCTTTCATGCTGTGCAAAGAACGTTCAAGTCCAGGCGAGGACACCTCAAGATGAAAAGCATGGTCGATCAAATCTTCCACATCAAGAAAGTCACTGACCTCCCGGCTGACCCGGCTGCAATGATCCAGTGTCACTCCTTCTTTGCCGTCAATAAAAAGACGTAAAACCCAGCCGTGCCCTTCAGGACGAAACTGGATTTCCACCAATTCCAACCCCATGGACGGCAGAAGCTTTTCCGCAAATGCCTGCACTTTTTCAACAACGGCGTCACTCATTTCCGCATTATCACGCAAAAAAATTGCTATTTCAACCACACTTTGAAATAGACATAAAAAAAAGTGGGCAAGCCCACTTTCAAAGCCACCTGCATCACCCTGTATGACACAAATGGTATAACCGGGATAAAACAATGTGCAATCCAGCCATCAACCCTGGAGCGGGCAACGAGATTCGAACTCGCGACCCCAAGCTTGGGAAGCTTGTGCTCTACCAACTGAGCTACACCCGCACACAACCCGATAAAACACTGTATATAAAACACAGAAATGACAGTTTGTCAAGGCTGAAGCAACCCAACAGGCTGTCTATGAGAGGAGATAAACAACAAATACGATAATAATTCACTGATGCACCAAATTGCAAAATAGTTGACTTGATCTTCCCTGAACACCGACCCAGATCACCACACCTGCATGAACGCGAAAAACAAAAAGCACGATGCCTACTTTATCCCTGAGGGCTTCAGATAAATGGCATCTACATCATTTATATGCATAGTTTTGAGAAGTTACACATACAGACCGAGCTAACCCCACCACCATTTCCTGAGGCAGCAAGCATTCTCTTCCCTCTGTCCTGCGCAAAAATAAAATTGACAAACACGAGTCAGCCTTATAGAAGATGGAATATTTTATCTTCTTATAATGCGGTTCCTCAGTTGTTCATAAATAGCTTTAACCTGTGAATGACAGGCACGGCTCCACGTAACCCATTCCAAACTATCACATAATTTGCGGCAGTACTAACAGGAGAAAATGCCTGATAAATCACTTATTATTACCGAGAAACCCAGTGTGGCCGCAGATATCGTTAAAGTCCTACCGGGTAAATTCGAAAAAACCAAGACTCATTACGAAAGTGACAGGTATATTGTATCCTATGCCATCGGCCATCTTGTTTCCATTGAATTTCCTGAAGAGATTGATCCCAAATACAAAGATTGGAAACTGGAAAATCTTCCCATCCTGCCGGAGGAATTCCCGCTCAAGGGCCTGGACGGAACCAAAAGTCAACTCAATGCCCTACAGCAGCTGATCCGCCGTAAGGATGTCCAGGAGATCATCAATGCCTGCGATGCCGGACGCGAAGGAGAGCTGATCTTTAAATATATCCTGCGCTATGTCTGGAACCAGTCTGTGGCCAAGAAGACACTCAAGCGCCTCTGGCTGCAATCCATGACCAAAGAGGCTATCAAGGATGCCTTTGCCCATCTCCGCGACAATGATGAAATGCTACCCCTGGAAGACGCTGCGCTGTGCCGTTCTGAATCTGACTGGCTGATCGGGATCAACGCCACCCGGGCGCTCACCGGTTTCAACTCCAGGCGCGGAGGCTTTTTCCTCACCCCTTGCGGCCGAGTGCAGACCCCCACCCTCTCCCTCATTGTCAAAAGAGAGCAGGCACGGATCAATTTCGAGCCCCGCACTTATTTCAATCTGCTCTCCACCTTTACCTTTGAGCAAGGGTCGTATGTCGGCAAGTGGATTGATCCCCGGTTTGTCAAGGACAAGCAAGACAATCAGGCCAAGGCCGACCGGATATGGGATGAGAAAAAGGCCGACCAGATCTTGGCACAATGCACTGGTAAGCAGGCAGAAATCGAGGAAACAAGTAAAAAAATAAGCGAGCGTTCGCCACAGCTCTATGATCTCACCTCATTGCAGCGAGAAGCGAACTCCCGTTTTGGTTTTTCTGCCAAAAATACTCTGGGGCTGGCCCAGGCACTTTACGAAAGACATAAGGTGTTGACCTATCCCCGTACCGACAGCCGCTGTCTGCCCGAAGATTATCTAGCTACGGCCAAGAAGACCGTCACCGCCCAGACCGCCTGGACCTATGGTCAGTTTGCTGAAATGGCTTTGTCTAAAAAATTTATCAAGCCCGAGAAACTGATCTTCAATAATGCCAAGATCTCCGACCATCATGCCATCATCCCCACCACAGTCCTGCCTAAAACCCTGACTGAACCTGAACTTAAGATATACACCATGGTGGTCCAACGTTTTCTTGCCGTCTTTTTCCCGCCAGCTCGATATCTGAACGCCCGGCGTATTTCCATGGTTGAGACAGAATCGTTTTTGACCGAAGGCAAGATCCTCACTGATCCTGGTTGGAAGGCCATTTATGGCAGTGAGATCGATCAGGAGCAGGAGGTCGCATTAAGCCCGATCCCAGAAGGGGCAGAAATCACCTGTGTGCAGATCAGCAAAGAGAAAGCAGAGACCAAACCTCCCGCCCGCTTTAACGAGGCAACCCTGCTCTCAGCCATGGAGAACTCCGACAAACTGGTGGAAGACGAAGAGCTGGCCGAGGCCATGAAAGAACGGGGACTGGGCACACCGGCAACCCGGGCCGCGATCATCGAGAAGCTGCTCAAGGAAAAATATCTGGTTCGTGAAGGGAAGGAGCTCACTCCCACCGGCAAGGCTTTCAATCTATTTTCCCTTCTCGAGGCCATGAAGATAGAGCTGCTCGCCTCTCCTGAAATGACAGGAGAATGGGAGCACAAGCTGAATCAGATCTTGCACGGCAAGTTTACCCGCCGGCAGTTCATGGCCGAGATCAGGGAGACGACAGAGCATATCATCTCTCAGGTGCGTAACTTTGACCGGACAGAGGTTCGAGTTGAGGCTCCTTTCAGCCCTGTCAACAATATCCATTTTTATACCAGCCCCACTGCCTTCATCTCTGAAGATGGAAAAATTACCATCCGCAAGATTCTGGGCGGCAGGATTATGAGTGAGGCTGAGATTGTGGCCCTGATCAAAGGAGAGACCCTGGGGCCTTTCAGTGATTTCAGGTCCAAACAGGGAAAACACTTTACCGCCTCGGTCAGGTTGCATCAACAGAAAATAGAGTTTATCTTTGCCGACGCAACCGACAATCTGGATATTGAAGCAATCAAGGCCAGCCCGAGCCTGGGACTCTCCCCTATTGACGGAACGACAGTGCATGAAACCCCGGCTGCCTACATGTCTACATCGGCGCTGGAGGGTGACAAAAAGAAGGGCTTGCAGATCAGTAAGATGATTCTGGCCAAGGCCATCGAGCCCAACCATATTCAACAACTGCTGACTAATGGCAAGACCGAACTGATCACTGGTTTTATTTCCAAAAAGAAACGTCCCTTTGATGCCTTCCTTCTTCTCGATAAAAAGGGTAAGATTACCTTTGAATTTCCACCACGAATAAAGAAAGAAAAAAAATGATTATTCTTTTGGCTGAGGACAAACTGTTCACACGCTGAGACGCTGAATAAATCATTTTGGGTTTTCTTCTGTGCCCCAGCAGCAATAATTCAATATAAGCATTTGAGTTCACCTAAAATAAAGGAGCCCACACGGGCATAACATTTATGCAACGACTGAAAAAAGAGTATCAAGATAAAAGCGGCCTGGAATTGGCCAGGATTTGCGCACGTGTCGCCCTCGACGCCAAGGCCGAGGACTTGGTTATCCTCGACGTCAAAGGGATCTCCTCATTTACAGATTATTTTGTCATCATGAATGGCCGCTCAACCCGGCATGTCCAAGGCCTGGCCGAGACCATTGAAGCCGAGATGCGCTCCAAGCGCATTAACGCCTCCCATGCCGAGGGTATGGAGGAAGGGATGTGGGTTCTTCTTGACTTTGATGACGTAGTCGTACATATTTTTTACCATGAACAAAGGAAGTTTTACGACCTGGAAGGTCTCTGGCATGACGCCAGGCCCGTAAACATTGACGATCTCTTAACCCTCTCTTAAACCAACAACAAATCCTCTCAGGGAAGCCCTTTTCCCAGACAACGATCACATTATGCAATACATAAGCACCAGGGGCGGTATCAGCCCCATTCCCTTTACCGAGGCCGTGATGATGGGCCTGGCCGAAGACGGCGGCCTGCTCCTGCCACGTACCATCCCTCGTATCGGCAGCGAGACCTATGCGTCCTGGCAGGATCTTTCCTATCCGGAACTGGCCTTTGAGGTCATGTCACGATTCATTGACGACATTCCCAACAGTGACCTGCGAGAGTTAATCAATCGCTCTTACGCCACATTTGACCATGCCGAGGTCACCCCATTGATTCATCAGGGGACCCTGCATATTCTCGAGCTCTTTCATGGCCCGACCTTTGCCTTCAAGGATGTCGCCCTGCAATTCTTAGGCAATCTCTTTGAATATCTCCTGAAGAAAAACGATGCAGTGATGAATATCATTGGCGCTACCTCCGGCGATACCGGCAGTGCCGCCATCTACGGGGTCCGCGGTAAGGAGAAGATCAATATCTTCATCCTCCATCCCCACAAACGGGTAAGCCCGGTCCAGGAACAACAGATGACCACGGTCACCGATGCCAATGTGTTCAACATTGCCATCCGCGGCACCTTTGATGACGGCCAGGCCATTGTCAAGGCCATCTTCAACGATATCGACTTCAAGAAAAAATACAACCTGGGAGCGATCAACTCCATCAACTGGGCACGCGTCCTGGCCCAGGTCGTCTATTACGTCCACAGCTGCCTACACATCAACCGCCACGAGCAGGACAAGGCCGTGGACTTTGCCGTACCCACCGGCAATTTTGGCGACATCTTCGCCGGATATATCGCCAAACGGATGCTGCCGGAAGGCACTATCCGCAAGCTTCTGCTGGCAAGCAACACCAATGATATCCTCACCCGCTTTGTCACACACGGTGATTACTCACTGGGTGAAGTGGTGGCAACCTCCAGTCCTTCCATGGACATCCAGGCCGCCTCCAATTTTGAACGCTATCTCTACTACCTCATGGATGAAAATCCAGTCCGCACCAAAGACGCTATGCTGCACTTTGCAAAGACAGGCAAGCTCGACCTCTCGAGCTCCTGCGACCAGATCAGACGTGACTTTGTGGCTACCGCCGCCTCTGAACAGGAGGTGCTGGATACCATTCAACTTTTTTACAAGGAACACGGATATATCCTTGATCCGCACACAGCAGTGGGAGTCCATGCCGCCCTCATCCATCAGCAGAAAGGAATTCCAACCATCTGCCTCTCCACGGCCCATCCGGCGAAATTTGGTGAGACTGTGGAAAAGGCCATCGGCGTCCCCCTTGAATTACCAAAAGCCTTAGCCGATCTTGCCGACAAGAAATCCCGCTGTGAGTTGATGGAAGCCGACCGCAATCTGATCCAGGAATTTATCCGGCAACATGCCCTGCAGCACTGACAGCCGTACCTCCTTTACAACTTTGTCATTTCGAACGTGGAAAAAGCCTGGAAGGATCTGAATTTCGCCCTCGAGTCATCACCGAGAATAAAAAAAGGGGCAGGATGGACTTTTACTCAAAGTTCATCCTGCCCCTTTCGGTTCTGAAACAGCAGAGGAAATAAATCATCCTCACACCATCAGCCAGATTTTTACCGACAAATCACGGTATAGCCAATATTTTATCGTAATCCACCGCTTTGGCATAGGCCAGAATATCATCCTGGCTCACATCATTGCCCTCCACTGTAACCAGCACCTTACCGGCGATGACCACATTGATATCACCCCGTTTTTCCTGCGTTTCATATTTGACAATGGCTGTCTGACCATTAATCTTTTCAAGCCTGCCGCCGCTGGAGCTTGCAAACATGGGATTGCTGATCAACATCATCATGCTCTGCAGCAAAGGAGAGTCCGTGACGATCTTGACAGTGACACTACCCTGATCTCCTTTATGATATCGCCCCTCGGCAGAAAGACCACCACCAAACATAGCTGTTCCCGCCGCCTGAGAAACCACCTCATCGGCAGTCCAACCGGACAGGGGTTGCGGGATAAGCACTTTCAAGGCATCAGCCTTCATCTGACCGATTTTCTGCGACGCATAATTGAGACTGCTCATGGCCTCCGCGTAACTTCCCTTCTTATACTGCTCCAATCCCTGCGTGATCGAATCCGTCACCTCATCCGCAAAAACAGGACCACAGGACAACATTCCCAAACATACCGCAAGCGCCAGCACTCTGCCTTTTCTCCACTTCATCACAAAACCCTCCTGCTCAAATCAGATAGTTGAAATTACTCTCTACGACACTATTTGAAATAGGCTATCACGAAGCATCATATTGCGCAAATTACTTTTTTCTGACAATGATGGTGGAAAAATAATGCACCTGTCCGGAAATAGCCAACAGATCAGAGACAACCCGCTCATCTGCCATGCCCACCCTTTCTACCAGTACAGCCTTATCCAGAAGTTTTAATTCACTCAACAACCCGACCAAATGATCAATGACCCGGTGTACCTTCATCAGGACGATGGTATCAAAGCTTTCCAGGGTCTGTCTGAGCCGACTGTCGCTGAAGGTTGCAGGAACGACCGCCAGCATGTCATCACCAAGACAGATGGGGGTGTGAGTCGTGGCGGAACAGGAACTCATGGCCGAAATCCCCGGAACAAACAGTACCCTGGCCTCCGGATGCATCTCCATAATGGTCGCATACAGATAGTAGCCAGTGGAATAGATTGCGGGATCACCCAGTGTCGGAAAGACCACATCCTTTCCCTGACTGAGAATGGCAAAAATTCTGCTGGCGGCATCCTGCCAGGCCTGCAGTACCTCTGGCTCCGGCTCCTGGCCCAGGTGAATCTTCTTCATGGGGAAATGGAGCTCCACGATCTCTTTCCCCTTCATCTCACCAGCAGAGAGAGCTTGCTGAACAATGGAAAGCGCTGTGGAATGTCCATGCTGCGAGGCCTTGGGAGTAGCGATGACCGGACAGTGACACAGAACGTTGAGGGCTTTGACCGTCAGAAGTCCTGGATCACCAGGACCGACACCGATAATATGAAGTGTTGCGTGCATGACAAATTTAATAGTAAAATTTTAATAAAAACAGCTAATTCTCGAATTTTCTCAAAAACAAAAGAGCCTAATTCTCCGGGTAGAGCATCTTGCGTACCTGCCTGATCCCCTCGAGCAGGTGCATGGTTGGACGTGAGACCAGTTCTTCATTGATAAGAAAGATTCTCCCCTCGCGTACAGCTTTAATTGCCTTGAACCCTGGCTCTTCAGTAATCATTTCCTTAGTTACCTGGTTCATCTGGCCCTGCTGGGCAAGATAGATATCAATCTCTGCCGCATGGGACAGAATGCGTTCTTTCCCATAAGCGGCAATATTGGTGGAATGTCTGGCCGTGGCATCGGCTGCGACATTAACCCCACCCCCATTTTCAAGGACAAAAACTGCCATAGATGATGGGGCAAAGGTCTTCATTTTGGCGTGAATGGATTCGAAATAAACTCTGGGCCGATTCTTCACAGGAATCATGTCTCGAGTCTTCTGCAGAGCCGTAAGCTCGCTCCTGAATGCCTGGATCATGGTTGCAGCCTCATTGGCTCGGCCGGTAAGTTCCCCCAAGCTTTGCCAATAACTGAACATCTCTTCGATAGTGGTTGGCTGAAGGGAGACAAGGACGATACCAGCCTCCTGCAACTGTTTTACCAGTTGAGGATGGGAACGGCTGATCATCGGTCTGATCAGGATAAGATCCGGCTTGGCGGCAATGAATTTTTCCGAGGTATCATTAGCACTGAACTGCGGTCTGCCAGGGATAGCCGGATCATCATCTCCAGCAGTTACCCCGATCAGCTCCTGATTAAGGCCAAGCGCCAGCAGGTTCTCGGTATGAGCCGGATAAAGGGAAATAATCCGTTTGAAAGGCACGTCATAACTGATCGAAGTTCCCTCCTGATCTACCAGGATGGCGGCAGACGCCGGATGCCATCCGCTCATCACAAGCAAAACAGCAAGCAACAAGCGGCAATACTGCCTTTTTCTCAGACCAAAACAATACAAGGGAATATTCATATCAACTCAATGTATAATGGATACGTGGAGAGTGATTAAGGCTTGCAGCCTGCACCTCGGCCTGCACCTGAAAGACCTCGGCAATCAAATCGACGGTCAGGGCTTCAGCCACCGGCCCGGTTGTAAAGATGCGGCCCTCTTTCAGAACAATCACCTGGTCACAGAAGGCCGCGGCCAGATTCAGATCGTGGATGGCGGCAATGACCGTCCGTCCTTGCTCTCGAACCAGCTTACGGATAACATGCATAATTTCAATAGTATGGTGAATATCAAGATTAGAGGTAGCCTCGTCGAGCACCAACACCTCGGTGTCCTGGGCCAGAGCCCGGGCCACCACCACTCGCTGCTTCTCACCGCCGGACAGATCGGTAATCAATCGGTGGCGCAGGGTATGGATCTGCATGACGTGCATGGCCTCATCGACCAGATCGAGATCCCGCTGAGAGGGATTACTGAAGCGAGGAATATATGGGTAACGCCCCATGAGCACCAGGTCAGATACGGTGAAATCAAAACCCATGGTAAATTGCTGGGGCACCAGAGCAATTTTTACGGCCAACTCTTTTTTGGCATAATCGGCAAGGGCCTTTCCCTGAAAAATTATCTGGCCGCTCTGTAAGGGCCTGGTAGCAGTCAGCAAATCGAGCAGGGTTGTCTTTCCGCTACCATTGGGACCGATAAGTCCATAAAACTGTCCAGGAACAAGGTCCAGATCAATATTCTGAAGGACGTTGTTTGCCCTGTAGGCAAAACAACCCTTACTGATGGCAAAGAGCGGGTCATTGTGGATATTATTCATGACCACGACCGTCACCGCTGTCCCAACTGTTTTTTACGGAAGATATAGCAGAAAAATGGGCCGCCGATCAGCGAGGTAAGCACACCAATCGGCAGCTCCGTTGGCAGCCAGGCCCTGGTAATGGTGTCAGCCGTAAGTAGGAGAATTGCCCCGCCAAAAAAACTGGCCGGAATCAGCAGACGATTATCAGGGCCTAAGGCGAGGCGCAGAAGATGGGGGATAATCAGCCCCACAAAACCTATAATACCGGAGACTGAGACACAGATGGCGGTCATCAGTGAGGCGCAGACCAAGAGGATCTTCTTCACCTTGCGGCTATCAACGCCGAGGGTATCCGCCGTCCGCCCGCCAAGGGCCATGATATTGAGATCCCTTGCAAAATAAAGTATCAACAGCAGACCAGGAAAAACAAAGATGGCGGTCAAGGTTACCTCAGGCCAGGTCTTGCCCACAAAACTTCCCATCAGCCAGAAGATAATCACCCCCACCTGCTCATCGGCCAGATACTTGATGAAACCGATTCCGGCAGAGAGGATCGCGGCCACAATCACCCCGGACAGGATCAAGGTATTGGAGGAAAGTCTGCCGTCCGGGGCAGCCAGGGCAAAGACCACGATCAGGGTAGTCATGGCACCAAGAAAGGCAAAGAGAGGCACGGAAAAGAAAAGTGGAACCGTGATTCCCAGGATACCTAAGACCAGGGCTAGAGATGCTCCGAAGGCCGCACCCGAAGAGACCCCAAGGGTATAGGGATCTGCCAGAGGATTGAGAAGAATGGCCTGAAACACAGCTCCGGCCACTGCCAATCCGCCACCGACAATGGCCGCAGCCAGGATACGTGGCAGTCGTACTTCCATAACGACAAAGGGAAAAGTGGGATTGATGCCAGCTGCAAGCCCCGCCCCGCGCACCTTTGCCCAGACGACCTGGATCACCTCCAGAGGTGCAATAGCAAGAAACCCCATACCCGTTGCCAGGATAATGGCCAAGGCCAGAAACAGGGCCAGGGACATCAGGATTAAAGGTGACTTAGATGACATAAATATCCGTTTTTTCTTTAGTCCAGTTGAATTCCATGCTCTTTTGCCAGCTCCGCCAGATGATGGACGAAGACATCGGCAAAGCTGTCCACTTCCCCCATTCCCTGCAGGATCGGTGTTACTTCAAATCCTTCCCTGGTCAGGATGGATTTCCAGGACTCGGCCTCCGGCCCTGCCATGTCGTTCTGGGCATGATCGCCAGCCACGGTCAGGAAGGGTTTCAGCAGAACCTTCCGCACCTTGTCCCTCTTCAACTGCTGGATTACATAGTCAAGGCTTGGGAATCCCTCCACTGTCCCTATATAGGTCTTCACCTGGGGGCTGAGACGGTTCATGGTATCGGCAAACTGGAGATAGGAACCGCCTGAGGGGAAAAAGTCATTGCCGTGCCCCATATACACCAGGGCGCTGCCAGCCTTTGCGGCCTGATCGATATCAGCAGACAGGGACTTGGCAACCAGCTCGATATCCTGAGGATAGGGATGGATATCGCCCATGGTGCCCAAGGCCGGTCTGCCAACCACCAGTTGTTTGAAGGGCTGGTTCTTCTCTTTGATGGTGTGGATACTGGCCAGTCCCTGTACATAGGAAACCAGATCAAGATACTCTTCTCCCAGCGCAACATGGGTGGGTTGGATCAGGATGGTGGTAAAGCCATCATCCTGCAGGTTGGCAATGGTGGCCAGAGGCCCTTGTACGCCGAGGATATCATGGGGAACGGCAGGATGTGTTTTGACATAATCAGGATCATGCTGGCGTTTATGCCAGATGGCACGGATCATGTTGGAGGTGAAAGCAATCCGCACCTCGGTATTCGGATATTGTAGTCTTATTCGGTCTCTGACATTCAAAATGCCCGTCAACGCCTCTGGCACGGTGGTACCGAAGGCAGCAATCACCACTGCCGGGGCTTGTTTCTTGTTGTGTTCCTGGCCCCAGGCACTGGAATAAATCGAAAAAAAGCAGAGCGCCCACAGAATTGAGAGTTTTGTTAAGTTATGCATGATGTTCCTTCCCCTTGCTGATCTGGTCCGGGGAAAACAGAAAATCCCGGACCAATTATAATAATTGATCCGGGATCTCCCTTCATATCCGAAATCACAGGTATGGGCTCTGTCCACGAGGTCATACCAATTTTATTCAGGCAGGTCTTCTGACTTCCGGATCTTTCGCACCCTGCGCCTTCCCGTCTTCAGTTCAGACAGTGGCGTTTTGCAGGATTTGTCCCCGGTTACAGCAGCGGGCCCGTCTTCGATTTACACGAAGTTCCCTTTTCAATCTGAAAAGTTTCTTGTCTTCTTTGCGCAGAGAATCTCAAGAAAAACTAGCTTTCAGATACCTGAATTTATGATGCTACTCAATACTTACAATTATCTTTTTTGTCAAGATAGACCCAAAAAACTGCAAGTTAAAAGTTGAAAAATGAAGGTTGTCTGTGGTAGCCTTCCTATATATTAGACTTGCTGGAGACTGACGCCTTCTAAGGTGCCTCTTCTTTTTTCTCACTTTCTCAAGGGGGTTATCATGAAACGATTCATTCACTTCGGAGTCCTGATCTTTATTACCTTTGCCCTCTCCAGTTGTGGCTACAACTCCCTGCAACTCAAGGAAGAAACCGTCTTCAAAGCCTGGGCCGACATTGAGTCCACCCTGCAGCGACGCGCAGACCTGATTCCCAACCTGGTAGCTACAGTCAAGGGCTATGCCCAGCATGAGCAGGAAACCCTGCAAAAGGTCATTGATGCCAGAGCCAAAGCGACATCGGTTCAGCTCTCACCTGCGGACCTCAGCAATCCCGCAGCCATGCAGCAACTGCAGGCCGCCCAGGGTGAACTCTCCTCTGCTCTATCCCGCCTGATGCTTGTCGTAGAACGATACCCTGATCTCAAGGCCAATCAGAATTTCCTTGATCTCCAAAACCAACTTGAAGGCACGGAAAACCGGATCAACGTGGCCCGCCAGCGTTACAATGAGGCTGTGGAGATGTTTAACGGCTCCATCAGAAGATTCCCGGAGAGCCTGACCAATAAATTCCTACTGCATCTTGCGAAAAAGGAATACTTCAAGGCAGACGAAGCAGCCAAAGTTGTACCTAAGGTTACGTTTTAGTTTCTCATGCACAATACTTTGCTCATAAAAAAACTGGCAGGGCTGTTTCTCACCCTGACTCTGGTTTTTCTTGGCTCCCGACCCATCCAGGCCCTTGAGGTCCCGGCGCTCAAAGGCCGCGTCAATGATTATGCCGGAATTCTTTCCCCGGCCACGGCCCGGCAGCTTGAGGATGTGCTGAAGAATTTTGAGACCGCGGAATCAACCCAGATTGTTCTGCTCACTGTTCCTTCTTTGGACGGCGCGTCTCTAGAAGATTTTTCTCTACGTGCGGTGGAGGCATGGAAACTCGGACAAAAAAAGCTGGACAACGGAGCTCTGCTCCTTATCGCCAAGAATGATCGTAAATTACGTATAGAAGTCGGTTATGGCCTTGAGGAAAAGTTAACTGATCTGGTCTCCGGCCGTATTATTCGGGACATCATCACCCCCAGATTCAAGGAGGGAAACTTTGACCAGGGGGTAATTGATGGTATTTCCGCCATGATGGACGCAGTTAAAGGTGAGTTTGTGGCCACCGACAGCACCCGGCGCCAAAATCGCGGCGGTGATCCCGGTGCCATGCTCATCTTTTTTCTGGTTATTTTCTCGATTCTGGGCAGGATACTAGCCCGCACCCCATGGCTGGCGGCGGGAGTCGGGGCAGTTCTCACTCCCGTTTTCGGCGCTCTGGCACTCGGTCTTGGCAGCCTGTGGATATTGGCCCTGGCTGTACTCGGTTTTATTGGTGGCCTCATCGCGGCCCGAATGGCCAATGCAACAGGAGGCAGCTCGCATGGATACTGGGGTGGAAGTGGTGGTTTTAGCAGCGGTTCCTCAGGAGGATTTAGCGGCTTCAGCGGCGGCGGTGGCAGTTTTGGTGGCGGTGGTGCCTCAGGAGGCTGGTAAAAAATGCAGACTTTAGCTCAACAGTTTCTTACAGAGGCAGAACAGGACACGATCTCAACCCTTGTCCAGCAGATGGAACAGCAGACCTCGGGTGAGATCGTTCCCATGGTGGTCTCGGCCAGTCACTCATATCCCACAGCCATAATTATCGGGGCAACAGTACTGGCCTTTCCCCTTTCATTGTTACTCATGCCAGTCGTCAGCGGCCTTTTCTGGCTTGGCTCCCAGAATGTATGGATTTTTATCGCCCTCTTTATAACACTGTACGGTATCTTTTATGGATTGATCTACCGGTTTTCCTGGTTGAAACGGTTATTCCTGTCTCGGAAACAGGTCGAATCCGAGATAGAGGAGGCGGCAATCACCAGTTTTTTTACGGAAAAACTCTACAAGACAAAGGATGCAAATGGAATCCTGATCTTCATTTCCATTCTGGAACGCAAAGTCTGGGTGTTGGCCGATGCTGGGATCAATGCTCGCATTGATCCGGAACAATGGCAGTCCATTATTGATCTAATCACCCAAGGGATTAAGGAAAAACGTCAATGCGAGGCCATCTGCAATGCCATTGTCCAGATTGGAGATACCTTAAAGACACATTTTCCTGTTCAGGAAAATGATATCAATGAGCTGCACAATATTATTATCCGGTAAGATGTTAGTATGTTAATACCAACTCACTCATAGGAATTCAGTTAAAAAAAGCAGGTTCAAATCTCATATACAAGAAGAATAATCATGAGGGGAAGACGAGTTATTTAAATAAACAGAGGGGGCATTTTTCAATCTAGATCAGATTTAATTCTTCATCTGCAGGAGTAACAATCATGATTGGAGGGCGAGCGATTAAACCCCGTTTTATATATTTGTTTTTTTCTTTTTTCTTTCTTCTGATGACATTGCCAAGCCAGGCCACAGCAGCAGAGCAAAATATCACCCCGATAATCTCATGTTTCCTACTGTCGGGCCACCAGTCAGCCACTGTTGCCCATGCGAGTCTGCTTTATCAGGATTATCCCGGCAACTGTTTAAGCTGCCACGCCAAGGAAGCTCAAAACATGTCCGGCTCCACCCATTATCAGTGGCTGGGAGATGCGCCGGACATGGTCAACGGGATCGGTATCAAGCAAGGAAAACTCACCAACGCGGTGAACAGCTATTGTATCAACATAACCGGTGACTGGCAGCTATGCGGCAAATGCCATGCCGGACGCGGTCTGAAACCCGATGATGCCGGAGCCGGTCTGGAAAATATCGATTGTCTGGCATGCCACAGTGAGGAGTATGCGAAGGTACGAACCAGACTCCCTGACGGCTCTATGGGTGTTGTTGATCCGACAGACAGTATGGTGCAAAATGTCCATAAGACCACCCGGCTCACCTGTCTGAAATGCCATGCCACAGCTGGCGGCGGTGATGGGGTTAAACGGGGAGACTTGTCCATGGCCACCAGTACGAACGCGGATCCCAATTTTGATGTCCATATGAATACAAGCGGTACCAATTTCACCTGTCAGGCCTGCCATCAATTTAAGAATCATAAGACCCTCGGGAAGGGTTCTGATCTGAGAGCCACTGATGATATCGTGCGCGGATCAGAGATATCCTGCACGACCTGCCATACCACCATGGCAACCACCGGTCATACCGACTCCACCATTGACAGGCATGCCGCCCGGGGCAAGATTGCCTGCCAGGTCTGCCACATCGCAACCTATGCCAAGGTGGCAACCGAAACACAACGAGACTGGCGTACGCATGAGGACGGCACCGAAGCCACTACCTGTGACACAACCAATCCCTGCCCCGGACCTCCACTTCTCGTAAAAGCTCAAGACCTGATACCTAAATACAAATGGTGGAACCGGCAGAGCGACAACTACCTCCTTGGGGATGATGCATCCCGTACCTTTGATACAGCGCTAACTACCTATCCAACCTCCAGACCTCTTGGAGATTTCGATCTCAACAATACGACTGCAAAGATCTATCCGTTCAAGTACAAGACAGCTATTCAGCCAAAGACTGTCGGGGATAACAGGCTGGTCGCACTCGACACCCTTATCTACCTTGGAGGGACAGGCAACGTCACCGAGGCCATAGAATCAGGTCTGGTGAACATGGGCTATCCAACCAGCGAAGCGGTTGAATGGATCACCACCGATACTTACCAGTTGCTCAATCACGGCATCGAACCTGCTGAAAAAGCTCTCGCCTGCGATGACTGTCATAGCCGGCAGCACCGGTCTCTCCACCAGCACCAGGATGCCGTTTGCCGAGCTTGGTTACCATGATTTCCGCAACAGCAGTTTGAACCTCTGTACTCTCTGTCATGATTACGAGAGCGCCACTCGGGTTGCCATGCACGACCAGCATGTCCGTAGCGAGGGCTATGCCTGCGATGCCTGCCATGGTATTGGCGCCCCACTGAAAAAGGCAAAAAGCGACCTGTGCAATGACTGCCATGGCAGTAAATCAGCCACAACCCAGAGAATTCACACAGTACATGTCACAGAGGAACATTATCCCTGCAGCACCTGCCATACTTTCTAAGTGGTCTGTGATAGCCACATAGAAAACAGCGGAGATGAGAAAAGGTAACGGGGATTTTTTTGTGCAAGCGGGCAAGGTCATGCGATTCAGCAGATCTGACTCCACCCAGGAAGACAGGACAGCCACAGAGACAGTAAGACGTGAAGGTTAATCAACTGAAGGTTTACGCATTAGCCAGCGAACAGATAGGCTGACAGCGACAAGATGAAAGAAATCGTCTTCTCCATATAATGACTCATACTAGGGTAAAATAAATCCGACATCCCTTGTTCAAGCTGCATTTCTGAGAAATCACTTTCGGCCTTCTTCCACTGCCTGCCGACAATAATGTGTATAGATATTAAAAAGAACAAACCATTCCATTCGGGAGGTAAAGTGGATGGCAAGCCCGTTTTCATCTTCCCGGACAACCTCACCCCGGATATCATCAAGAAGCAAACGACTGTGATGACCTGTGACGATTATCTCTATCGTGCAGGATGACCCCACAGGAATACGCTGATCAATCTGGACAAACATGCCGCTGATACTGATATTTACAAGTTCAGCCGGCATAGCGTCATCAGCACCTTCCAGCTTTAATGTCACATCGGTGAAAAAAGGTGTACGGGTACACATCCTTCTTTCATTTTTTTTCTCCATATTTTCCTTACGCCTCATCATTACCAACAACAACAACTCAATAAAAGTAAGAATGGTTCAGTGTCAATGTCACTCGAAAAACGCTTTTTTCTGATCACTTCCAGGTAGGCAAAAAATAGTATACCACTCTCATCACTCCTTTTGTCAATCCTTCTTTTTAATTGACTTTCACCAGAAGCTGGTCATACAATAAAAAAAATACATATACATAAAAAATCATCCCATCGCGACCGACCATGGAAAAACAAATACTGATTGCTGTTGACGGATCCATGTATTCCACTCAATCATTAGAATACGTCGCCCTTCTTTTTGCCGACAATCCAGACATTCATTTTAATCTCACGACCTGTATCAGTGCGGGAGAAAGCCTGCATCCCATCGCGACCGACAGCAGTAACTCCCTGTTTCCGGTTTCCCTTGGAGTTGAGAAGAAGAAAGAAACAGCGCAATACTATCTGCAGTCTGCAACAGACAAACTCATCCGCCTACAAATCCCAGCAGAACGAATTCACTCCTCGGTGGAGATATCAGGACATGATATTGGAGCTGCCATCCAGTATCATGCCGAAGATCTTCTCATGGACAGCATTCTGATTGGACGCAGGGGATTAAACACTCTCAGCGAAATGCTGCTGGGATCAGTCTCAGCCACCCTCCTCAAAAAATGTCACGAGATTCCTCTCTGGATCATCGATGGTGAAGTTAAAAATAGAAATTTTCTGGCACCGGTAGACGGCTCCCTCCCTTCCCTCTTGGCCATTGACCATCTATCCCATATCATGGAACGACAGAAAGATATCACTATTTATCTCTTCCACTGCCTCCACTTTCTGGGAAAGAAGATTAAAGCAAATCCTGAATCTTTTTATCATATCTGGGATAAAGAATGGTGTGACACCCATCTGACTGGCGAGGACCACATCTTTCAGGGGCCCAAGCAACTTCTTATCGAGGCAGGTATTCCCGAGAATAATATTGTTATTCTACCGGAGGTCTCTGACCTGGAAGCGGCACATAGCATAATACGCCAGGCAAAGAAACACCAATGCGGTACCATTGTCATTGGACGACGCGGCGACGAAATCGCCAAAGGAATTTTGGGCGGTGTCTCTGATCGCACCATCAAGCACGCCCAGGACATCGCCCTTTGGATTGTCGGATAGCAACTGAGTTCTCAAGCTCATCTTCCTTATTTTACAGGAACGACCATAACCTTAGCAGCCTGGGCTGGATCAAGATACTCCCGGGCCAGAGATGACAGTTCCTCCCTGGTCACTGATTCAAATGCTGAAAGAATCGTTGACGGCCACTGCAGTTGTTGCGGATATCTCGAGGACAGGGCAAGGACAGAATTAAGCCAGTACCCGTTGGTTCGAACCATGTCTTTCAGCGAAGTAAGCATAGGCGCCTTGGCCCGCTCCAGTTCCTCAGCACTCACCCCGGATTTCCATAAGTCACTGGCTACCAGCACAACTTCCCGACTTAACGTCTCAATATGATCTGGAGCCACTATTAACTCGGCTCGTAAAACACCATAGCCGGGATAGATTCTGCTGGGCTGACTGAAGACCTGCGGCGAATAGGTCGCCCCCAGTTTTTCACGAATAACCTTGCGCAAGCGGTCAGAGAAGACCTCCGTCAGCAGATACAGCCGTCGAGTGCGCTCTATGTCCCAGAAATCAGCAGTCGGCCAGGCTACCACCAGCATTGCCTTATCAATGGATGATGGAGCAGTAAGCCGCAAGGTTTCTCCTGCCGGAAAATGAATTTGGGGTGCTGCCGACTCACTCTGCTCCCGTTTGGCCAGCGGCGCAAGATATTCTCTGGCCAGGTTACGCACACGCTGCAGATCAAAGTCACCAACCAGTGAGACCTCCAGCCCACCTGATAACATGGCAGGTTGTACCCAGGCACGAATCTGATCGGGGGTCAGCACGGCAAAGTCCTGCCAGGAGGGCAGACCAAAGGATTTATTCCCTCCCGCCAAAAACGACTCTCCCGACAGCTCCATAGCCCCGCTTACATCACTGGCCATCTGTTCATACATCTGTTTAAAACCCTGCATGGCTTTTGAGTACGCATCCTCCCGCACAGCCGGATCAGCAAGCTGCGCCTGCAGGAGCTGAAAGAGAAGTTCAACATCCTTATTAACTGCTGCCCCCTTCCAGGAAAAACTGGCCTCGTTAACCTTGAAATCAAGTTTAACCGTGCTGCCTGCAAGGATCCGTTCGAGATCCGATCTGGTAAATTTCCCGGTCCCGGAATCATTGACCACCCGTTCCGCCAACAGGGCAAGACCAGGACGAGGTTCTCCCTGCCTGCCATTCCCGAAATGAGCCGCAACCTGCACTTCATTTTCCTGAAATTTCGTCTGCTTCAGATTTACAATTACCCCGTTGGCAAAAACAATGCGCTCGGCCTGAACCTCAGGCAGAAGCTGCTCACGGGCAGGCCTTGTGTCAGCAGCAAGATGAAGATAGGGAAAGACCAACTCGGTGGTAGCCTGTGGCGGATTCACCTTCTGGACAGAAAAAGACTCATAACTCCCCTTGATCTGCGACCGGGGATCTGCCCCTGAGAGATCGACATTGCCAACAACCTGAATCAACCGCGCCTGGTGGTTCCATATTCTTTGAAAAGCTGCATGCAGTTCCTCCGCCTTCATGTCCGCAATCACAGGGGACAAAACGTCTTTCTCCTGTTGTGGCGACATTAAGACCTTATTCCCGTTCAGCCTGCTAATAAGATCTGCAGCCAGTTTCTGACTGTCGCGGGTTGCTGCCGTAAGCACTGCGGAATCCAGTTCCGAGAGCATCTCTTTTTTTACCCGCTTAAGTTCCTGCTCTGTGAATCCATACTTCAATGCCTGACGCAATACCTGTTCAATCGTACCCAGAGTCAACTGCCATTTCCCCGGATCCGTTTTGGCACTGATCATGCCATAGCCGATCTGCCCGAGGAACATACCGGCATGTGCCACTCCCTCGGTAAAAGGAGTATCCTTCTCTTCCAGAAGCCGTTCCAGCCGATGCTGGACAATAAGGCCCGCTGCTGCTTCATAAACCTCACGCCTTTGCAAAGCAAGGGAATCATTCCCCTCCAGTTCATTCCACACGGTTTCAATAGTGACCTCTGTAAAGCCCATTTCCGGTTCATGATGATAAAAAAATTCCGTCCCCGTATGATTCACTTGCCCCAGATCCGGACAAACTGGCGCTCCCCCTTCACCACGAAGCCCCTTGAAACGGTCCCGGACCAGAGACTCGGCCAGCTGCGGATCAAAATCACCGACCATCACCAGGATCATCTTTTCCGGCCGGTACCAAGCATCATAAAAGGCCTTCATCGTTCCATGATCAGCCTTGCTGAGGGTTTTCAGGACACCAATGGGCATACGCTCGGGGACTAGACTTCCTCTCATACTAAAGGCCATACCGGCTTTCTGGCTTCGATACTCGACCGAATCACGAGCCCGTTTCTCCGAGAGGATAACTCCACGTTCCCGATTGATCTCAGTTTCTGACAACAAAGCGCCACGCGCATAATCAGCCATAACCAGCAGCCCCTTGTTCATCTCTTCACGACTGGCCCCCGGCAAGAGGATATTATACACTGTCTCATCAAAACTGGTATGGGCGTTGGTATCTCCGCCAAAACTCATTCCTATGGACTGAAAATAATCAACCAGGGAACCTGGCGGAAAATGAGTTGAGCCATTGAAAACCATATGTTCAAGAAAATGGGCAATTCCCCTTTGCCCGGCTGTCTCATAGAGCGATCCAGCCTGAATATCAAGATAGACCCCAACCCTCCCCTTCGGCTCTTTATTTTTTAACAGAATATAGCGAAAGCCATTATCCAGCCGTCCAAAGATCAAAGCCGGATCCGGGACAAGATCACTCTTTTCATGAGGCCAAGTCGTGTCCAGACAGCGCTGATGCTGGGAGCCATTTTCATGAAACTCTGCAGAAAATCCTGATTCGAAAGAAAAAAACAAAACAAGACCTAAAAACAACAGCGTATTAATCCATTTCATTATTACACCTTGCAGAACAGATTCATGAAAGTTAGATATTATGATCAGCTTAAAAATGAGACTTAACACTATATCCTGCTCTCGGAATTGCAAGAAAAGAAATCCTTCTCAAACAACCCTTACAACACAACAGATACAGCCCGTACCATTGCATCATCTATAGAGAAAAGCCAGATAAACAAGGAGACTACGCCATGCAACTACAAGGTAAAATTGCTCTGATCCCCGGTGCATCAAGAGCAATCGGCAGGGAAATTGCCAGGAAACTGGCAAAGGAAGGAGTCAACCTGATCCTCCCGACCTTTGACTGGCCTGAATCTGTCGAGGAAATGGAGCATGAATTCAAGAACCTGGATATTGAAGTACTAATCCTGCCAATTGATTTGCGAGAACAGGACCAGATACAGAAGATGGTGGCTGTAATCAAAGAGCGTTTTGGCACCCTCCATATCCTGGTCAACAATATCGAACGAGGCGGAATGCCCATCGTCCACGGCTCCTACGATCATGCTCATAACCATGAGCAATGGGATCTGGAAATCGACACCACGCTCAAGGCCAAATGGTTGTTATTCCATCATTGCCTGCCCCTGATGAAAGAGTCCGGCAGCGGCGCTATTGTCAACATTTCGTCCATCTCTGCCCTGACCGGCAGAAGTGGCCCTGCCGCCCTTCTCTTTAATGATGGCTACAGCGCCGCCAACCGGGCCATTTCCTCTTTTACTGAGACCTGGGCCAGAGAGGCCGCACCGGAGATCCGGGTAAACGAATTGATGCTTGGCTTTATTGATCATCGACACGGAGAGAAAACCAGAGGATGGTCTGTAATGAAGGATAAGGAGAAACAGGGATTACTGACGCATACCTTGTTACAACGCACAGGAACTGCTGAAGAAGTAGCGCTCGCCACCCTCTTTCTGGTGCGCGACGCCGACTTCATGACAGGTAGTGTTCTGCGCATGGATGGAGGATTTTGCCTCGGCGGGGAACAGGTTCCAGATATAGCAGAGGGAATTTTAATTTAAGAAGGATACTAACAACAAAGGCCTGCTCGTTTTCACGGCAGGCCTTTGTTGGTCTCTGACAATCTACAAAGAATTCAATACAGCAGGATCAGCCACATGAACCTTGGGGCAGAAGCTCAATGGAGACAGCAATATTCTCCCCCCCTTCTACACTATAAATCACCCGTACCGGTAGAAACCTGACAATCTCCTTCAATGAACCGCCCTTCACTGCTGTTTGCTCTGTAAATTTTACAGTAACATGATCACCTTTTCGAGGAGCAATAGTCATGACACCCTCTTCAAGAGAAATGTTCTGCACCTTCCCTTTTACGGTGAGGTTATTTCCTAAATCTGCCGTTCCATTCTGGGTAGAAACACAGCCGGAGGCCAGAAAAAAAAGGGAAATAAAAGCCAACAACAACACATTACCGTACCGATTATTCAAGACAAAAGACATGGCACCCCCCTGAAAAATATTTATATATATGTCCTGAAACTCTCATTCCAGCACGCTTAACAGCCCCGATTATGCCAATAAAAACCAATCCACTGTCCCACAAAAAACATTTGGTTCGTACTCTTAACCTGACATAGGGGACAAAAAAGACGTAACAGCTATTAAAGCGTTGTCAAAAAAACAACAATATCACTGCAGTAATGTAAAACAGTAAGAATGTAATGATTATTGCTCAACGGCATAAGAGGCCGTACTAAAACAGATAGAAATATAATAGATATTTCTTGACAGTCCCTTAAAGATCCAGCACCCAATCAGGGATATGATGGAGAATATAATTCTGCACCGCAGCCTGCTGCTCTTGTTTGTCTCCAGGACCAATTTCCTGCAAGACCTCTTCAAAGTCAAACCAGCAAAGCTCTCGCTCATTATGATCGTATACCGTAAGAATACGTCGATCCTGAGCATGAATATTCTCCTCCTCCTGAATGGCAGCGACAAGCTTGGCAGCTTCCTGAAAGGGGAGAAATTTAATTTCACTCTCAGCCATTATTTTATACCTCAAACGGAAAAAGGCGAGATGGATTGTTCCACTCGCCTTCTAAAAATCATACAATGAATTTCAAGCGGCTGGTTTAACAACAGCCCCGGATCGAATACATCGTGTACAAACCCTGGCCCTCACAGAACTGCCGCTTGCGGAAACCATATGAACTTTTTTCAGATTTGGCAGCCAACGCCGACGAGTTTTATTATTGGCATGGGAAACATTATTCCCGGTAACAGGCCCTTTTCCACAAATTTGACATACTTTCGCCATAGCTCTCTCCTTCTCTTACTTCTCAGCCCTTGATTACTTTATCTGCAAGCAATAACTACTAGGCATATTAAATTTATTGAATGTGTTAATGAATATCTACAATTTGAAAAACACATTTTATACCCCTTGTCTGTGCAAATAGCAAGATCTTTTCTTTGGAATTCCCTCAAGAAAAGGAACGGAAAGACATCCGTCCTTTACCAGAAAGTCACTTAATTTTTTATCCAGTTCAAAAAATCCATTTTCAATTTTCATTCAATTTCAATATTTTTGGAGAAAGTATCAAAAAATGAGTTTCAATTGTATCCCATTTTATTCAATTCGTGTAAATTGTGAATTAAATTTCGAAATTTCAACCCAACATTTTTTTATTGCCCTCAACTCCTATTGATGCTAGATAAACATTTACTAATAACAATTCTCAAAAAAGGCTTCTATGAAAAATAAAAATCCGATATGGGGCTTTTTCGCATCCGTGAAACTCGCCCTCTTTACTCTTTTCTTCCTGGCCACGACCTCAGTCATCGGAACAATTATTCCCCAGAAAGAGTCCGTCCAATGGTATATTGACAGATACGGTGAAACAACTGCCAATCTGTTTCACATCCTCTCTATCACTCCCGACATGTACACCTCCGGGTGGTTTTTATCTCTTCTCGGCCTGCTCTGCATCAACCTTATTATCTGCAGTCTTGATAGATTCCCTGGAGTCTGGCGTCAAATAAAGGCAGACAACCTTGCAACCCCTCTGACTCGCCTGGAAAAAATGACGCCACAATGCCAATGGCAGTCAGATAATCCACCAGCGTCCTCCGCAAGTACTTTGAAGACCGCTCTGAATAGTCATGGATGGAAAGCAAAAGAACGCTCGCTCGATAACGGGATCCTGCTTTTTGCCCAGAAAGGAGCTATGACCCGTACCGGCGTTTATATTGTTCATGTGTCCATTCTGGTTATCTTTGCCGGGGCCATCATTGGCTCCGCCCTTGGATTCAAGGCAAGTGTCATGCTGCCCGAGACCAGAACCACGGATAAAGTCTACACCTTTGACACCCATGCCGCCATTGACCTCGGCTTTGAAGTTCGTTGCGACCGTTTCAAACTTGAATTTTACGACAATGGAATGCCAAAGGCGTACCGCTCACACCTCTCCATTCTGGAAAACGGTAAAGTAGTCAAAGAGAAAGCCATTGTGGTCAACGACCCTCTCAGTTACAAGGGAATTACTTTTTATCAATCAAGTTATGAACCTTACCAGGAGTTTTTGGTTGCGATCACCAACAAAAAAACAGGATTAAACGAACACATAATTATTCCCTATAGAGAGCAGCACAGTTTTGAAAAAAGTGGCCTTCGTCTAGGCATTATCAATGCGGAAGGTCGAGGCCAGTCCATAAGCAGAATGAAAATATGGTTAACCGATGATAACGGCGAGCCATCCCTGTTCTGGCTGGATGATGGAGAACAGGTCACAGTGGAAAGGACTAAGAATAATTATACCGTATCAGCAAAACAGATGTACGCTACAGGGCTGCAAGTTGCTAAAGATCCCGGTGTATGGACAGTCTATACCGGGTGCGCCTTGATGATCCTTGGTCTTATTGTGGCCTTTTTCATGTCACATCAACGTATCTGGCTTTATATTCAAGAGGAATCAAATGGCAAAAGCTCCATCTTGATGACAGGGAATGCCAACAAAAACAAGGTTAATTTCGAAAAGACATTTCAGATACTGACACAGACCATAAATAGAATTTAAATGTTACGTTTTAAGTTTTAGCATTTACGTTTAAAACTGATAACATACTTACAACTGCACATAACGGGGTTAACTCCATGAACAGTTCACAACTCATCGGCATCACAACATTTACCTATCTCTTCTCCACCATTCTCTATGCCGCTCTCTTTATTTTCAAAAACAAACGGCTGGGCCCCCTGGCAACGATTTTTACCATCATAGCCTTTCTGGTTCAAACAGCCGGCATCGGACTCAGATGGTTGGAATCCTATCAGATGGGAATGGGGCGCGCTCCCCTGAGCAATATGTATGAATCGGTGGTCTTTTTTGCCTGGGCCATTATTTTGATTTATCTCATCATTGAATGGAAATTCAAGACCAGGATCATCGGAGCATTTGCCGTTCCATTTGCCTTTCTGGCTATGGCCTATGCCTCTTTTGCCTCAGGGATTACCAAAGAAATCGTACCCCTGATTCCCGCCCTGCAATCAAACTGGCTGATTGCTCATGTTGTCACCTGTTTTATCGGCTATGCAGCCTTTGCAGTGGCCGCCGGTCTTGGCGTCATGTACCTGATCAAGAATACCAGCGAAACTCGCCAGTCAACCAATGACAGCACCCTGCTGGGCTCACTCCCTCCCTTAAAGGTTCTTGAAGATATTACCCATAAGACCATGGTTTTTGGTTTTCTCTGGTTATCCATAGGGATCATCACCGGCGCCATCTGGGCCAACTCAGCCTGGGGCACCTACTGGAGTTGGGACCCCAAGGAGACCTGGTCGTTGATCACCTGGTTCATCTATGCCATAACCCTGCACGCCCGTTATACTAGAGGATGGGGAGGCACCAGAATTGCCTGGCTGGCGATCTTCGGCTTCATATCGGTTATTTTCACCTATTACGGTGTCAATTTCCTGCTTTCTGGTCTGCACAGTTACGGTTCAAATTAACGATGAAATTGTTACAAAATACCTACCAGGCATCAGTCTTCAAAGATTTGAAATAACAGTCAGTTACTGCCGGAAATCGTGGCCAACAAATCAAAATGCTGACTTCTTGACAAAGAAATTGGAAGAGGGTATATAAGAGTATTCACTAAAAGATATATGAGTGAATAGTCATTCATCTACGCTGTTCAATTCTTTAACAAAAGGGGAAAAATGATGAAAAAAATTGTAACCTACGCTGCTGCATTTGCTTTAACACTGGGTCTGGGATTGAGTGCCAACGCCATGGCTGGTGACAAGGGGCCCGCAGAGATGACCCTGCAGGCCACCGTTGATGCCGCTGCCAAAGCCAAGCCAGCCATGTTTCCACATGCAAAACATCAGGAAAAACTTGCCTGTGGCGAATGCCATCATACCAAAGGTGCTGATGGCAAGCAGGTTGCCTACACAGAGGGCATGAAGATTGAGAAGTGTGAGACCTGTCATAATAAGGCTGCTGGTATGCCAAAAGCAGTTGCTACCTTCAAGGATGCTGCTCATACTAACTGCAAAGGTTGCCATAAAGAAAAGAAAGTTTCCACCAAATGTGATACCTGCCATAAATAAAAAGAATCTTTGGGAAAAGCTATTTGACTGGCCTTCCCCATTGTAAGAATAAAAAAAGGCCGTCTTTTTCAAGACGGCCTTTTTTTATTCTATATCTCTATAGCGGACGGATCTAGAATCTCAGCATGCCATGATAACTTTTTACGAAACTGTCATCTTTGAGATATCACCGATCTGCAGAAAAAGCTGGGCAATAGCCGTCAGCAGATGAAGACGGTTGGTGCGGATCTTTTCATCATCAGCCATGACCATAACCGATGCAAAAAAGAGATCCACAGGCTCCTTCAAGACAAGCATAGCGGCAAGCGCCTGCCCGTACTCTTTCTGGGCCAATAAGGGTTGCACCGCAGTTAAAACATTTCCATAGACATCGGCAAGATTCCGTTCAGCCTCTTCCACCAAAAATGCGGGAAGGACGTCTCCCCCTTCATGATCCTTAATGATATTGCGAATCCGCTTGAATGCTGCCGCCAGCACGGCAAAGGCCTGCTCATTACGAATAGCAGCCAGGGCATCAATCTTCTTCCTGCAATCATTGACATCATCAAAGTCAAGGGAGGTCACCGCCTCCACTGCCTCCTGGTCAAGCCCCTTGCTTACGGCATCATTGACAAAACGCCCTTTAATGAAGGCCATTACCGCATCAACGGTCACAGCACTGCCGTCAACTTTATCACCATACAGGGCCAAGGCCTTATAAACCATTTCTCGAAGTGACAAGCTGTAACCGCGCTCACCAATAATATGTAACAGAGCAATGGCCAGTCGGCGCAGACCAAAAGGATCCGTAGTACCGGTTGGTTGCTGACCAATACCGAAACAACCGACCAGAGTGTCAAGGCGATCAGCCAGGGCAACAATGGTACCGGGAGTTGAAACAGGCAGCTCAGAGCCAGCCCTCTTTGGAAGGTAGTGCTCCCGGATGGCCAGAGCCACTTCTGCAGACTCTCCATCACTCATGGCATAGGCAGCCCCCATGTCACCCTGCAGAGATGGAAATTCCCCGACCATATCGGTCAGAAGATCGATTTTACACAGTTGCGCTGCCCGCCGGGAAGCATCAATATACTCCGGCGCCAGCTTCTCGGCCAATATTGCTGCCAGTTTAATCAGACGTTCACTCTTCTCCAGCATGGTACCCAACTTGGCCTGAAAAACAATCCCGGTCAGATCAGCAAGACGTTCATCAAGCCGTTTTTCCTTGTCAGCACCAAAGAAGAACAAAGCATCTTCAAGGCGGGCCCGCAGGACACGTTCATGTCCCGTCCGGGTTAGGGCAACATCGGTGACCCGAGTATTGTTCACTGCCACAAAAAAGGGAAGTAAGTGCCCCTGTCCATCCAGCACTGGAAAATATTTTTGATGTTCACGCATGGAGGTGATCAACACCTCTTCAGGTAATTCCAGAAAGCGCGCATCAAATGAGCCACACACCCCAAAAGGGCATTCCACAAGATTGGTGACCGTATCAACCAGGGCCTCATCAATGGCAACATGGGCACCAACAAGAGCAGAGCTCTCAGCCACTGCCCGCTCAATCTCTTCCAATACGGCCTGACGACGACGGGCAGGATCCACCAGGACATGGGCCTCTGCTAGTTGTTGTTCATAACTGGCAGCATCTTGAATCCGAATGCTGTCGGGGGCCATGAACCGATGTCCGCGAGTGCTATGCGAAGAGACAATACCTTCAAGGGAAAGATTGACAATGTCCTGACCATACAGGGCCAGCAACCATTGAACAGGACGGGCAAAGGCATTCGTATTTGCGCCCCATTTCATTGATTTAGCAAAAGAAAATTCAGCAAGAAGCCCACGAAGTAGTTCGGGAAGAAGTTCGGTAGTCTGCACGCCTACCACCTCTCTGACCAACATCAGATATTGACCTTTCGCCGTATCCACAATCTGCAGAGCAGCAGGCTCAGCCCCTTTTGAGCGGGCAAAGCCCTGGGCCGCCTTACTGAACCCGCCAGAGGCATCAAGGCCTGCTTTGGCGGAAGGCCCCATAAGCTCTTCACGGCGATCCGGCTGCCGCTCTTCAAGGTTCTGAACAATCAAGGCCAGACGTCTCGGGGTCCCTACGACTTTCACCTGCCCAAAACCAAGCTGCAGTTCAGCTGCCTTTCTGATAAAATTCTGTTGTAATTGTTCCAAAGCAGGCAGAATAAAACCAGCAGGAAGTTCTTCGGTACCTATTTCAAAGAGAAGATCAGCCATGATAATATATAAATAAACAAGATTTAATTAGGAAGAATAAGAAGTAGTGGCAAAGGTGGAATAACCTTCGAAAAGATTCTCCACCGTTACCGAAAACCATTTTAGTGCAGATAACTCCGCAAGACGAGCCCCAATGTGCCGGGTAAGTGACTCCACAGACAAAGATCCCTGCAGATCACGGCTGCTCTGCTCCTGTTCCTGACCAATAACCTGCTCAATGGCCAGCTCAACCAGGTTAATAATATCTTCAATCCAGATAAAATGACGAAACCTGACCGCAATAACCGCATGCCCCCAATGACCACGAGAACGGGGTAATCCAGAGGCCGCCATTTCTTTCAAAGGCAACGACACCGGGACGGTAAACTGAAATTCCAGATCGTCACTCTGATCAAGCGAACCATGCATCCGGCACTCATAGCGGCAGGCATTCAAGCTATCCGGATTTTGCTTTCTCGGCAGGAAATAGGCAAATCCCATCTCCATATGGGCCGCCTCTGCCTCCAGCCGTTCTTTCATCTCTTCGAGAATATGATGAAAACTTCCCAGGTCAATCTGTCCATGAAACCGATTGAGAATCTCAACAAATCGGCTCATATGCGTACCCTTGAACCGATGCGGCAGATTTACATACATATTGACCGTGGCCACGGTATGCTGACGCTTCCTGGCCTTATCCAAAACGGTTATAGGATAGGAGATGGTCTTAACACCGACCTTCTTGATATTGATACGCCTGTGATCAAGCTCACTCTGGATATCTTTCATAAAAGTACCTACTTATTCCCAAAAAGCATTCAAGTCGACATCGAGGAGACAAGCGAGCCTTGACGCAACAGTGCGGTTTTAAGATAAGAAGCCGCGCAGTACAGCAAGACGAACATGCCGGTTTGAATGCAAATGGAATCAGGCAGAGAGCTTGTAAGCGCTCAGGTCAAAGGCGAGGATCTGTTCTGCGCGCAGTCCTGAAGACTAGAGCCTAAACAACCCGGATACTCATAGCCACACCACTATCCCAGATACTTGCGAACCGCCTCTTTTAATTTCAGCATATCTGGGGACTTAACAATAAATTCATCCGATGCCCAGGCACTCAGATCCTGTGTATATTCATGATAGGCAGTACTGAGAATGATCGGGAGTTGAGGAGCAATCATCTTCATCTGCCTCAAGACCTCAATCCCATTCATCCCGGGCATCTTAATATCAAGAATGACAAGATCCGGCACTTCAGACTTGAATTTCTCCAAGGCTTCTTCTTCAGTCAAGGCTGAAATCACCACCTAGCCCTCATCC